>NZ_JAXMIH010000004.1 GCF_034366625.1 Prosthecobacter sp. | reverse complement strand
GACCTCGATGCGGTATTGCTGCTCGAGCATCGCCTTGATGTCGCGCACCGTCATGCCGCGTGCGTAGAGAGCGATGATCTTGTCTTCGAAGCCTGGTAGCTTCTTCTGCCACTTGGGCACCAGCAGCGGCTCGAAGCTGCTGTGCCGGTCGCGCGGCACGGCGATGTCCATCTCGCCGCTGTCGCCCAGCACCGTCTTCGCGCTGAAGCCGTTGCGGCAGTTGCCGTCGGGTTCGGCGCGTTCACCCTGCTCGTCGAGCATCGGCTCGGTGGGGCTGCGCCCTGTTTTAAGGTGATGGGTCAGCTCGGCTCCCAGCACCCGCTCGACCAATCGCTTGGTCAACTGGGCCAGCAGGCCTTGCTCTCCCATGATCGCCTCCGGCGTGTGACCGCTTTTCGCGATCAACACGTCCAGCGCCTGGTCCAACGCTTGGTCTTCCTTCGTTTTCGTTCTTCTCATGTTTTCCTGTCCTCGAGTTTGACCCTCCACACAAACTTTCTGACAGGCTCACCCAGAACCGCCCGGTAGTGCTCCTGGCACAGCCACCGGGTGAGCGTGATGGCTTTGTCCATATTGGCCTGCCAGGGCGATGAGTCGGCGGGCGGGGGGGCGGAATAACCAACATTCGGTTGCTTGGGTGCCTCGGCCTTGGCAGCCCACTGGATGACGCCCCAGATCCGCGGCAGCAGTTCAGGGAGCAGGGATGCATGGCGGGCGGCACTTCGGCCAATGCAGCCTGGAACTCCCCGTGGAAACTCTCGGCGAACCTCTTCTCCACCCCGTCCATCCGCAGGGACAGGCACAAATTGGGCGTGGAGTGGTTGAGAACAGCCTTCTGCAAAAGCTCGGTCCAACGTCTGAAGGCCGGCTCTACAACATCCATCCACCGCTTGGATGGACCTTGCTGTTCGAGCAGCAGAATCGGGCATCTGCGAATCTCGGAGGGCGTTTTGCGGTTGAACAGCAGGCGGGAGACAGAGCCAGACGAAGTGATCCACAGCCCATGGACGGTTCCCGGGATCTGTTCTTGCCGCGGCCCCACAGTCAGCGGCTTGTTCCACCAACTGCCGCTTAAAAGCCCCGCCATCTGGCGTTGCGCGACCGGGGGCAGCTCCATCCAGTCTGCCAGAGGGTCGGAGGTTCCGTTGAGCAGCGTCAAAGAGGTGTGGCGGGTTCTCAGCAGGAGGGAGGTGATGACCCGCGGATCCACCGTCGCGGCCGACAAGTACGGGCGGAGTTGGTTGAGAATCACCGTTTGGGCAACATTCTGAAGACTGGCCATCATCGCCTCATCCGTGGCGGCCGCTCGTGCCTTGGGGGTCATGGAGTCTCGCGTGTGCGACATCATCTGCATGAAGAGGGCGGCTGGAACCTCTTGGCACGGGGAGGCTGACGAAATTGAGCCAGATGCGGCCCAAAACCTCAAACCATGCGGCCGGATCGTAATCGGGCGCGATGAGCGCGAGATTGAATGCCGGGGCAATTTTTCTGACACCGTCATCCACCTCCACGGAGCTGTGGAAAGCCGCCGCGAGCTGGGCCAGACCGGTGGCCGCAACCTTCGAAGGCTGTACTCCCAGCAAGTCCGGGCCTTTGGCTGCCAGTGTCATGAGCACGGGAGGGAGGGCTGATTGTACACTTTCGAAAGTGTCTCCGGTACCGAAGGTGAACTTGGGAAGGGACATGTTTCTTGGGGGAGGGTTGAGGGTGATGTCTAACCGGCGGGTAACGTGGATGATGCTTGCGGCTTGATCAGGACATAGCGCTTCTGCGCGTCCTGGCTCACACGGCCTTGTTGCGTCAGGTGCTCAAAGACAGGACGCAGGTCGGCGGCCTTGAGTTTGTCGGTCGAACGCAGTACCTTCCGCAACGTGGAAGGACCGTGTTTTTGCAGAATGCCGGTCAGTTTCACCTCAATCTTTGTCCTGCGCTCTTTGGCATGAACGGCGCGCGCGTCGTCGCAAATATCCAAGTGCCGCCTGATGGAATGAATGGCGCCCGAGTAGGCGGCAGCGACGCACCAATATATTTTTTTCCTCTGTTGGAAGAGGCTCAATGCCCACAGCATGGTGGCGAAGAAATCACGATGCTGGGCCACGTCACAGCACAACTTCTGTTCGCCAATTAGAAGATCCCGCCGGAAACAGTGTTCCCAAGATTGAAAGTGCTGTAGAAAGGGGCTTGGAACCCGGATGACCGCGTCGGTGTGTTCAGTGGGGAAACAGCGCGCCTGGATCAGCTTATGTACAAGCTGGTCATAAAACTGCCATGACTCGTCGGGAGAATACATTTCCGGGAGATCGTCGCATTTCGGCAGCAGCTCCCAAAGCAAACAACGCTTCGGCAGTTCATGCCAGGGCGACGAGCCGTCGTGCAGTATGCGGCCCAGTTCTTTGAGCGGAAGCCGGGCCCACAGATGTACTCGGGCGTGCTCAAAGCTGCCGTGGCCCTGGTTGCGGTGCAGTTTGGTGAACTGCATGTCCACCCCGCCTAGCAGAGCGATGAGATGTTGAACATGCACTTCCTTGGTGCGCCGTGGAGAGAGGCGGCCATCAAAGATGCCGTTGTCCGGATTGAGCAGCAACATCTCGCGATGTACAGACTCTGCTAGCGCGGTAGGAATGTACTCCAAGGAGAGTCTCTCAAAGAACAGTGACGGCAGGTGTTTGGGACCAGGGAAGGGAGCTGGTACACCACCGACATTGCCAGGAGACGGCATGCCCGCTTGTTGGATCCACTGCTGGCTTTGTACGTGCTTGGCAAGCTCACCTTTGAGCCATTCAACCCCTGGAGGTGACTTGCCGATGTTGTCCAGGTCCCCGCCGAATACGGTGAGATCGCTCAGCGGGAGGCTGGCCAGCCGGGCATCCTGACGCAGTGTTCTGGCATGCTGCCGTACAGGAGCGAACAAGTGATCTGCAAAGGCTTCGTACCGCGCTAGCAAAGAGCCGGTGTACCTCGGACCGCGTGATGACATCCGTTCCGCTGAATGCACCACCGCCCAGCTCAAATACAAAGCTGAGGAGATGCAGGCGGCCGCCTAGACAATCCAACCATGCTGCCAGCCCATGTGTCCTTGACCGGTGCATGGGCTGCTGGCGTTCAACCCACATCGTCTTATGCAACCCAGTACACTCCCCGTTGCGGAACTCAAATCCGCGCTCGCCGGTCTCGGCAAAGTGATTAACACCAAAGCCTCGCTGCCAGTGACCAACCGGCAGATCAAAGAGGTGACGCCCGCAGCCTGGGCCAAAGCACATCAACCAGCCGCTCAACGCAAAGCCGCGTAGCGTTCCGTTCAAAAACGCAACCTCAGACCAGTGGCGCTTGGCGTGACGCTAATGATCGTTAAGACAGCGCCCCATTCTGCTTGGGCGATGCCTCAACGGAGGCAGTTTTTCAATGACCTCGAACAGGATGGCATTGCGCTGGCCGGTCTCGGCCTCACCCGCTGAACGTGCCACTGAGAACAAGGCGGGTGCTGTCGATGCTGGCGCAGTCATCGCCAGCGACCATCAAGAGGTCAGGCAGCCCAGAAGCAGTGTCGCCTGTGTTTCAGCCCATCCACAAAGCCAAGCTGTGCGATGTACCTGCAACACGATGAAAGCCCCAATGCACGAGCACGTCGAACCGAAGGATGGCGGCTTCCTGGCTTTCATCAGGCGCACCTCTTGGACCGGACGGCAGTACAATGCCATACGCATGGATCAACACTGCTTGCACCAGGAGCAACAAAAGAGGCTGCGGCGCCTGCTCGACATCGCCCGTGCCCGTTCGCCCTGCTATCGGGATAAATTCCGGCATCTCGACGCCGATTGCACTGATCTCGCTGAATTCCCCGTCACGACCAAGACGGAGATGATGGCGCACTTTGACGAGGTGGTCACCGATCCCACAGTCACCCGTGCCGCAGTCGAACGCTTCATCGCGGACATCCGCAACGTTAAAGAACCTTTCCTTGGGAAATACTGTGTCGCGCACACCTCGGGCAGCCAGGGCCAGCCTGCCTTGATCGTGCAGGATCAGCTCGTGCTCGATCTGCTGTTCGCTTTTCAAATGACCCGCGGCAACCCCCGCTTCAGAGGGCTCCAACGATTTACCCAGGCCGTACGCAATCTCCTGCACCCGACGCGTCTTGCGGTACTCATCAGCCAGCAGGGTTTCTTCCCGTCGGCATGGATTTGGGAGCGGCTGCCAAAATTCATGCACCGTTTCATGCGCTTCCTTTTTCTACCGGCCAATGATCCTGATCTGGTGGCCAAACTGAATGAGTTCAGTCCCACGGTGCTCACCGCCACGCCGACCACGCTCGATCTGCTGTCGTTGAAGATCGATCAGTTCCATTTCCCGAGCCTGAGGCAGGTGGTCACCTGGAGCGAAACGCTCACCGAACCAGCACGACGGCGGATTGCCGAGGCCTTTCGTGTGCCGGTGATGGACAACTACGCCATGGGTGAATGCATGTTTCTGACCAACGGCTGCCCCACCGCCTCCGGCTCTCACGTCAATGCCGACTGGGTCATCTTGGAAGTGGTGGACGAGCAGTATCAGCCCGTGCCACCGGGTCAACTGGGCCACAAAGTCCTGCTGACTAATCTGGCCAACACCGTCCAGCCCTTCATTCGTTATGAGATTGGTGACCGGCTGGTGATGGCAACAGAACCGTGCGGCTGCGGCAACCACCTGCCACGCATTGAAAAACTACTGGGACGGGCGGCAGACTTCTTTTGGGTGCGGACACCCACGGGCTTCCGTCCCCTGACGGCATACCCCTTCCAACACGCATTCGACTACCTGCGGGATGTGCGTGAATGGCAGGCCGAGCAGGTGGAACGCAATCGTGTCGTCGTCCGCTTAGAACCCATCCCCGGTGCGACACCTGATCTTACGACCGCCCAGAACCGTCTTGATGAGCGTCTGGCACCTACGGGGCTGCTGCCTGAACTGGACATCTGCATCGAGACGGTGACGCGACTGACAACTGATGTGCATACAGCCAAGTTCCGCCGCATGATCAGTCGCGTCGGCGTGCCAGACGATTTGGATCCATCACTGAAAAACGTCGTGAGAGATTTCGCGCTGTTTCAAGCGTGACGGCTTGTTTTTTCGATGCTGCGCTGGTAGCCGAAAGCACGTTTTCTCACTTCGTCTCAAACCGCTTCGGGACGCTGATTTGGCCCAAACAAGGGAGCGCCGGCGCTCTGGAGGAAGAGCGTCCTCCAGCGCCTAAGGGTTTCCCCCGGCATCCAAAGGGAACGGAAAAGCAGCAGGATCGCCTTGTGGTAGTGGTGTGGGCAAAATTACCCGCAGACCCGTTCTAAAAATTAAAGCTCAGCGTGATCGAGCCGAAGAGCTGCCCATTTGGCTGGCCTTCGTACTCACGGGTGCGATAGACGAAGGCGTAGCTGATTTTGGTGTTCCGCCAGTTCATTGCCAGACCTGCGGACAGGTCGGCAACGAAGTTTTCTTTATCCACCGAGTGGCTGTTGCCAAAGGTATTGCCATCCAGGAAGATGTTGCGTGCCACGGCCCGGCCTTCAGCGCGAGCGAAAAGATGCATCCCAAAACGACGCACCCATGCCTTTGAGGCATAGGGGTCTTCAATCGCCGTCGGAGTGGTGGCGCTCTCGGAGATCGCGCCGGTACCGAAATCGTCCGGCAGGTTGCAGCCGAAGCGGAATTCGGCCCCAAGCGTGGCATGCGTGTTCACATTGCCCAGCGTGACACCGGCATACGGCAGGAAATCCCAGTCCAGGCCATGTCCTCTGCGGTCCCGAATGCGCCACATGCGTTCGTAGGACACGTTGATGCCCAGCTCATTATCCAACTGATTGTCCCAGCCTGCGGGAGACCTATTTCCCATCGCGTCATGGAGCGCACGCTGCGTTTCCTCCGCAAAGGACCAAGGACCGACAACTCCGATGTTGAAGAGAAGAGTGTTCTTCACACGCGGGTTTTTCCACACCAGACCGAACCCCATATAAAGCCAGCCTGCATAGGGGCGCTCATTCACCACCAACGCCGGGTTATGCACATCGGTGGGAGTGTACATGCTCTGGCCGATAGAGACGGCCACGTTGCGTTCATAGCTGGAATCCCCCATCCACCCGATGTCATCAAAGAAACCTGCAACACCGCCCGTGCTCGCATCATCGCCGAAACGCCTGAGGTCAGGCGAAGTCCAACTGAAGCGCACACCGTTGGTATAGTTTTCGTCGGTGGCGGCGAAGACGTCATTCTCGAAATACATCGTGAATGTGCCGAGGCGGGTTGGATCAACCGTTTGGCCATGCATCAGGCAGGGCAGCGCCAGGGTAGCGAGGAGGAGAGGCAGTGTTTTCATGGAGTTCGGGAGGACTGGAGCAAACCGATATGGTGGAAGAACGCCTTTCTCATGCTGTCGTAGAGACTTAAAAGAATAGTTTTAGCAATTTTCAAAATCTGTGTCGAGAGAACTTTAACTCGTGCTGCAAGCGCAACACCATGGAGTGAGGCATTAGGCGATACCTTGCCACGTTAAACGTAGCAATTTTCCACCACCCGCCGACCACCCAATTCCTCCGTCTAACGCGGCTGGTAAAACCGGTGGATGTACGAAAGATGTCATTTCGGCGAATTTATTGCCCTTTCGAAAGGTTCCCCCATCATCCCCCATTGGAACCCGGCAATCATTGCCGACTCATCGGCCCCCAGGCGAACAGGTTGTAAAAGCGTACAGCCACAGCGGCATCATGTGACGATACGCAATAAAACCTACATGATTCGCTACAAAGAAATCGCCTTCGTCGCCTATCCGGTCACCAACGTGGTCAGAGCGCGTCAATTTTATGAGGGTGTGCTCGGCTTGAGACCGAACCAGTCGCTGATGTCAGAGACTCAGCCATGGATCGAATACGACATCGGCTCCGGCACGCTCGGAATCGGCTGCTCGCCACAGTGGAAACCATCTCAGGATGGCCCGTCGGTGGCGCTTGAGGTCGAGGACTTCGACGCTGCGGTGGAGACCCTCAACGCGCACCATGTCTCATTCGCCATCGGGCCGTTGGACCTGTGTTCGTGCCAGATGGTAATGGTGCGTGATCCGGATGGGAACAAACTGACGATCCATCAGCGCAAGACATCTCAATAAGCCTCAAAACAAAATCATCCGCATGAAAGGACTGCCATGAAAACCAGACTCCGCATTCATTGTTCCGCGACGTCTTACGTCGCCGCATTGCTTGTCGGCAGCATGATGACCGCTGCCATCGCCCAGGAAGACTTCGCCGCTCTCGTCAAACGCCTGCATGACGGGAAGCCGGCTTTTGCCGAGCGCCAGCAGAAGCTGCTGGCTGAACGCTACGATCTTGCCGACCGCCCGGCAAAGGACGTCACCATGGCACGCGGCAAGCCAGTGCAGACCGGTGTGCGCGTGAAGCTGCCCGAAGACATGACGTGGGACAAACTCGCGGCAATGTCGCCGGACATCATCAAGAGCAAGAACCTGTGGCCGGCAGGCTTTTTTTCCCTTCCGCATCCCCACCATGAAGCCGGGGGCATGGTGTTCCCGAAGCCGCTCATTGACGAAACAAAAAAACAAACCGCGCGTGATCTGACGCGGTTCGACCTCGACTTTGACCTGCCCCAACATTTCCTGCCGGAATTCCCCGCGCCGATTTACCTGACCACACGACCCGACTTGGGCGATGTGTCCCAGGGGCAGCTCGTCACCGTGGCGAACTACTACAGCCTGTTCAAGAATGTCCTCAATCCCAAGCAGCTCGAAGGTCTGCGGTTGCTCGTCTCGCCGTTCCCTCAGGCGCAGTTCAACGCCACCGAGGACCGCCGCACCCTGCATGCACACCTGGGTGTAAGCTGTTTCGACTGCCACGCCAACGGCCACACCACCGCCGCGACGCACACCGTCGGCGACATCCGACCCAACGAGCACCGGCACCGCATTGATACGCCCTCCCTGCGCGGGGTGAACATCCAGCGGCTTTTCGGTTCCCAGCGCGCGCTCAAGACCGTCGAAGACTTCACAGAGTTCGAGCAGCGGGCGGCCTACTTCGATGGTGATCCCGAGCAGGCTACACGCAAAGGCGTGAACATCCTCGAACGCGGCAGCCAGGTTCACTTCATGGCCGAGTTCCAGGCGCTGCTCGATTTCCCGCCGGCGCCCAAGCTCAATGTCTTTGGCAAACTCGCCGACACCAAGGCCAGCGAAGCCGAGGCACGCGGACAGACGCTTTTCTTTGGCAAGGCCCAGTGCGCCACCTGCCACCCGCCGCCCTATTACACTGACAACAGCATGCACAACCTGCGCGTAGAGCGTTTCTTCACTGAAAAGGTGATCAACGGCCGCAAAGCCAGCGCCGACGGCCCCATCAAGACCTTCCCGCTGCGCGGCATCAAAGACTCGCCGCCCTATCTGCACGACGACCGCCTGCTCACGCTCGAAGACACCATTGAATTTTTCAACCTCGTGCTGGCAACCAATCTCAACGAAGAGGAAAAAAAGGATCTCGTGGCATTCCTACGCACGCTCTGATTTGATTCGACTGTTCGTCAAAACCACCGGCAATATCCCCGTTCCCCGTGCTCATCTTTGCCGTCAAAGCAGTGAAACTTTCCGTGGAGTAGAAGGCATGAACGACCCCTTGTCGGCCAGCAGACCATAACATTCAAAGTCCTCAAAAAAAACTTCCATTCCAGAGCGCGTAAGACAGAGTGAACGCTATTCTTTGATTACGCTGGAAAAAATTAAACACCCAGCCCCTTGCCTCATCAACCAAGCGCGCGCTTCATGACGACTCCGGACCACGAAACGATCCTCATTGTTGACGACCAGGAGGAGAATCTCCGAGTCATTGGCAATGTGCTTTCGATGATGGCCTACGACATCCTCCTTGCCAGCAATGCGGAACAGGCCCTCCAGCGGCTTGCCGTACGCACGCCTGACCTCATCCTGCTGGATGTCATGATGCCGGAAACAGACGGACTGACCGCATGCCGCCAGATCAAAGCCGAAGCCGATTGGGCTGACATCCCCGTCATTTTTCTCTCTGCTGACGATGACAAAAATGTCATCGTACAGGCGCTCGAAGCCGGCGGTGTAGATTACGTCACCAAGCCATTCAACATGGCGGAACTGGTTTCTCGCGTACGTACGCAGCTTGCGCTCAAGCGCGCCAGAGACCAGTTGCGTACGCTTGCTGAGGACAAGGATGAACTCATGGGCATCATGGCGCATGACCTGAAGAACAGCCTCGCCGGCATGAGACTCAGCGCATGCCTGCTGCAATCCAGGCTCGCAGATCTACCGCCCCGCTGTGCCCCATTGGTGAACAACATCGTGAACGCCAGCGAACGAATGCTGGCATTCATGCAGGAGTTCCTCGCGAACCAATGTGCCGAACAGCTTCAGATGAAGAGCGAGACTGTTAACTTAGGCGATGTGGTGACAAAGGTTGCGGCCAACCACATGCCCGCCGCCAGCACGAAGAAAATCGCTTTGACCACACACTTGCCCAAGGAAGCCTTGTTTGTGAAGGCAGACCACGAAGGGTTGACACAGACTTTGGAAAACCTGGTGTCGAACGCCATTAAGTTTTCTCCAGAGGGTGGAGCGGTGGAGATCACGGCGCAACGACCGATGGCAGGCATGGTGAAGTGCTTCGTACGCGACACCGGTCCCGGCTTCACCTCCGAAGATCGCACGAAGATGTTCCGGCGGTATGGACGCCTCAGTGCCCAGCCCACTGGCGACGAACCGTCCACGGGACTCGGATTATCTATTGTGAAACGTTTGGTGGATGCGATGGGCGGCAACGTGACTCTGGCTGAGAGCATAAGCGACAGCACTGGCGCAGAATTCGTCATCGCATTACCGGTTGCCAGCACAAAACCCGAAGCAGAGTGATCAAATCACCGCTTTGTGCTAATAGGCCAACTGCCCTGCAGCAGAGCGGCGCATGATCTTTGGACACAAGGGAAAACCGCAGGCGGAGGCACCTGTTCGGGAATAAAAAGGAACAGCCGTTTACCTCCTCAAAGCCGAATACAAGTTAAACCACCCCCGAAGATGAACACACCATCTGCCTCCGCAACCCTCACCACAGATACCCTCAAGAAGGATGTTCGCACCCTCGCCGATGACACGGTGAAAGTCGCCCGCCAGCACTTGGTGGACCCCGCAATCGAAGCCGCCCACCGGGCCAGTGCCTACGCCCGCGACACCATGCTCGAGACCCGAAACCGCGTTTCGGAGCAGGTCACACAGGTGGAGCACTACGCATCCGAGCAATATGACCGCACAGCCCGCTGGGTCTCGGCCAATCCACTGACCGCCGTCGGCATCGCCTTCGCTGTCGGGCTCTCAATCTCCGGTCTCTTTGCGCATTCTTCGAAGCGTTAGTTCACATCAGCGGTCCCCAAGTGCAGATGTCTTTCGATCCTTCTCCATGTCCCCCGGCAACAAGCGAATTATGAAAAGGGACGGCATGGACATATGTAAATACAGCCGATCTCGCGGCTAACGCGGATGAAGCCAAAGCCCCTGCTCGCGCGGGTAATCTTCCAGCAAATTCCCGCATTGGACCCATCCATCAGAGGCTTAGGCTGAGATATAGAGGCAGAGGGAAGCGTCGGTGTTTCAGCTTCTCCTGCCATGGACACCTTTAATCACACGCTGTCGCGGTTCCTGAATTTTTTCAGCGCGCTGCTGGTCATCGCTGCACTGTATCTCGGGCAGAAGCTGCTTGTACCGCTGGCGCTGGCATGCTTGTTCACCTTTCTGCTGAATCCGCTGGTCAAGATTCTCTGCCGGTGGCGTCTTCATCGGGTCGCAAGTGTGGGTGTGGTGACATTGGTGAGTTTTTCCATATTGGCGCTCGTGGCATGGCTGCTGGGAGGCGAACTGGCCGGCTTGGCCAATGATCTCCCCAATCATCGCCACAACATCCAGAAGCGCGTCGAATCGCTCCAGCAAGTTGGTGAGACCCGGGTAATCCAGCGACTGCGCAAGCTGGTCGGTGATGTGAGTCAGCCCACCCTGGCCGCTCCTGAGCCGAATGCAGCGCCAACTGAAATTGCTGCCGTGGCGGCACCGCAGCCACCACCGGAAACTGCCACAGCTTTAATGACAGCACTCAACATGGTCGTGCCCACCCTGGCCGAAGCCATGGGAACAACGGCGGTGGTGGTCCTGTTTGTCATTTTCATGCTCCTGCGCCTAGACGATATCGGCCAGCGTGTGGCACGCCTGGTGGGCTATAGCCGCCTCACGCTCACCACCAAGGCGATCGACGAAACCGGGGAGCGCATCAGCCGCTATCTGCTCATGCAGGGTACGGTGAATGCCATCTACGGCCTCATGCTGGGCATAGGACTGGCCGTGATCGGCTTGCCTTACGTCATCCTGTGGGGAGTACTGGCTGCCATATTCCGTTTCATCCCGTATGTGGGTCCATGGATCGTGGCCGTGCTGCCTATCAGTCTGAGCCTCGCCGTTTTTGATGGCTGGGCACAGCCGCTAGTGGTCATCGCACTCATCGTCACGCTGGAACTGCTGACCAACATGATTCTGGAACCCATGCTTTACGGCCATAGCGTTGGGGTGTCCGATTTTGCTCTGCTGCTGGCCATCGCCTTCTGGACGTGGCTCTGGGGCGGAGTGGGACTGGTGCTGGCGACGCCGCTTACCGTCTGCATCGTGGTGTTCTGCAAGCATATCCCGGCACTCGAGTGGGTGGACATCGTGATGGGCGAAAACCCACTCCCACAACCGCACCTCAGCTACTATCAGCATCACCTGGCCAACAATGAAGACGCAGCACAGGCCCTCCTCGAAACCTCGATGCGAAAAGACGGACTCGAAACAACCTTGGAAGCCATCGCCCTCCCAGCCCTTGCTTTGACCAGGCACGAAGAAGTCTTGGGCAAGCTCGACCCGGACGAGGCAGCCCAGATTTATCAAGGCATGCGTTCTGCCTTCACGCTGCTGAGCGACAGCACCGACGAGGCCGCCAGGGTCAAAACATCGGCAGCAGGGAACCCATCCGCCATTGCAGAGGCTCCAAGCGCAACCCAGCCCGCGCTCCAGGTTTTCGGGCGTGCTTTGCATGGTGAGCCTGATGTTCAGGCACTGGAAATGCTCGCCGCAGTACTCCCGCCTGCCATTGCAATCGAGATCTCTGCTGATCCGCGTCTCATTGGTGAACTCGTGCATGAGCTGGGAGAGAAGCAACCGGCCCTCGTCTGCATCAGCTCCCTGCCGCCACAGGCGCGCTTGGTTGTGAGCACCTTGTGCCGACGGTTGCACAGTAAGCTGCCCGATCTCAAGATTCTTGTCTGCCGCTGGGGACTCACCGGCCAAGAATTTGACCCGAAGCCACTGCATGAATCTGGTGCGACGTGGGTGGTTTCCTCCATTAAGGAAGCGCGTGAAGTCTTGGAAGGCGTGATCGTTTAACAAGGCTCCCCCGTTTCCCATGATCCGTCGCCCCAATCCTGAATATCCATGAAGGCTCCATCGAGCATCACCACGTCGGACGGGCATGTCCTTCACTGGCATGATACGGGTGGAAAATTGCTGGGAGCCGAGTTCGACGCCATCGCCAAGGCCAAGGAGAGCATCCGCCTCGAACACTACATCTTTAGCGCCTCACCGGTGGGGGAACGTTTCCGCGACGCACTTACAGAGGCCGCACGGCGTGGTGTACGAGTGACCGTCATGCTCGACTACGTGGGCTGTCTGGGACTGCCCAGCACTTACTTCAGCGAGATGACCGCGCTTGGAGGCAGTCTCATCTGGTTCAATCCGGTGCGCTGGCGTTTCTGGTCGTTCCGTGACCACCGCAAGATTCTTGTGGTGGATGACACCCAGGCGTTTATTGGCGGCTGCAACATTGCTCCCGAATATGAAGGCGATGGCATCAACGATGGCTGGCGGGACGGCGGGATCGCCGTCACCGGCCCGGTGGTGAAGCACCTCATCGAGTCTTTTGAATCCCAGGTCGAGAAAGCTGGCAACAAGATCTGGCGGGTGCGTAAACAAGGACGCAGCGGCTGGGTGGAGGCTGGAGACGATGTTGCATTGCTGCTGACGCGCCCCGGCTTTCATCAGGGCGTGCTGCAGCGCGCTTTGCGCCACGATCTGCTTCACGCGAAGGACATCACCATCACCATGGCCTATTTTCTACCCGTCGGACGCATCAAGCAGATGCTCCTGCGCGCCGCCAGGCTCGCGCGCAGCTTCCGCCTGCTGCTTCCCGGCAGAAGCGATGTGTCGATGATGCAGATCGCGTCGCGGGCGCTCTACGGGCAGTTCCAGCGACGCGGCGCGCAGATTCACGAATATCAGCCGCAGGTGCTGCACGCCAAGGTCATTGTCGTGGATGACATCGTTTACATCGGCTCGGCCAATCTTGACCCCCGCAGCCTCAATATCAATTTCGAAGTCATGCTGCGCATCCGCAACGCCTCGCTTGCGGCGCAGGCATGCGCCACTTTTGAACGGGATCTCCAGCACAGCCAGCCAGTGGCGAAGCTGTCATGGCGCCGCCCGGCGAATTGGTGGCTGCGCCTCAAACAAAAACTCGCCCGCATATTTTTCACGCGGCTCGATCTCGGCGTCGCCCAGTTCTTGGTACAGAAGGTCGAAAGACGCGGTGCGGCACACGACGGACGCGCCTGAAAGCCATTCAGACAGCGGTATCGCAACCCTCTTGGCACAAATCGAATGATATGGGTGCGCGATTGCATCCGCCCTGTCGAGCCGTCAGGTGCGCCGGTTCTTGTCCACCACGGCGACGATGATCAGGACGAATGCGGCGAGCCGGATTGTGTAAACGTAGGGCGCCCACTCGGTTTCCACGGTCATGATGGCTCGAACGATCCGTTCAAGCATCAGAAAGACAAAGGCGCCGGCAAAAAAGAGAAACAACCGGTCCTGCGTTCTTTTCCAAAACCGGAGAAAGAACAATGCAATGACGAGCAGGCTGATGGTGGCAGCACCGGCGAAGAATTGGTTCAGCATCATGGCTAGTCGGATTCGAAGATTAGACCGTACAACAGAACGAGCAGGGCAAACTGAGTGACACCGCTGCGCCATGGCAGCAGATAAACGTCAGGAAGAAGGACAAGATCCAGGATGAGGAGTCCGTTGGAGACCGCCATGATCGCAAAACACAGCGCGCTCCAGTACAGCAGGCGCTGGCGGGTGCGACGATAGCCGCGCCATAAGAGCACTGCGGACCCGAGGCAGGTGAGTGCGCAAAGGAGGTAAATGATTGGACCCATCATGAGGTTTGGTCGGTGGTTTTGATTTTGAATGCGTCGGCGAAGCTCTGCGCGGCATTGACATCGCGCCTGTAAATGACCTCAATGACTCGTACCGGCTTGGAGCGGTAGAACTCACCAAGCGCGGCCATCTGAGAGATCAGGCTGTCTTCAGTGCAGCAACGGTAGCTGGCGGCCGGGTCAGAAAGCTTTTCAAGCAGACCGTTCCGGACCAGTTCGTCGAGCCATCGTTCCACCGATTGGGGCGTGCTCAGGATCGCATCATAGACTTTCTGGACCGACCATGCGGCATCTGGCTCCTGACTGAACAGAAGTAGAATCTCCAGTTGTTCGACGGAGCGGACATAACGGGAGATAAAGTTGCGAATTGAAGGCGGGAGTTCCTGTTCGGACACGGGGGTGGATGAATGACAAATTCCAAAACGACACGGCCTTGCCGTACAGTTCTTTGGACCGCTGGCACTTTACGAGGTTCGAAGCCGAAGGGCTCTGCGGATGTATCGAAATCAAGACATTGGTAAAAATCGTCCGCCGACCCCGAGAGGTTTGAAAAAAATGTTTCTGATGTGACAATCAGGATACGTCCTGATAGTTGCTGAGGTGCGATAGGCCATAAATTGTCTTTTTTGCCATGAGAACAATTCAATCTCCCTCCCCTGCCGGTTCCACCGTCACCACTGCGCCACGGAAGCGACACTCTGACAAAAACAATGGAAGCGGCGAGGCATGGGAGCTGGAGCTTCTGGCCGCCATGCTGGCTTTTCGCAAGGGGGATTTCACCACGCGGTTACCGGAGGGATGGACGGGCGTGCATGGCAAGATCGCCGATGCATTTAACGATGTGCTTGGCATGAGCCAGCGTCGTGCGGGGGAGGCCGCCAGGGTGTCCAGGGTGGTAGGCAAAGAAGGACGCCTGCGGCAGCGCATCGTCATCACCGGCATGGTGGGTGGCTGGGCGGATGAAGTGCAGGCGCTCAATACGCTGATGGACGACCTTGTACGCCCGACGACGGAGGTCACGCGAACGATTGGTGCCGTGGCCAAGGGCGATCTCGGACAGTCGATGGCGATCGAGGTCGATGGCCGTCCACTGGAGGGCGAATTTCTGCATTCGGCCAAGCTGGTGAACCGAATGATCAACCAGCTTTCGGTGTTCACGTCAGAAGTGACGCGCGTGGCGCGCGAAGTGGGTACAGAAGGAAAACTCGGCGGCCAAGCGCAGGTGAAAGGTGTGTCCGGGGTGTGGAAAGACCTCACGGAGTCCGTGAACCAGATGGCGGGAAATCTGACCGCGCAGGTGCGCAACATCGTGGACGTGACCATCGCGGTCGCGGCCGGTGACTTGTCGAAAAAGATCACCGTGGACGTGCGCGGTGAGATCTTGCAGCTCAAGGAGGCCATCAATACGATGGTCGATCAGCTTCGCTCATTCGCATCCGAAGTGACTCGTGTGGCGCGCGAAGTCGGCACCGAAGGGCGCCTCGGCGGTCAGGCGGTGGTACCGGGTGTGGCAGGCACGTGGAAGGATCTCACCGACTCGGTGAACGCGATGGCCTCCAATCTCACCGCCCAGGTCCGCAACATCGCAGCGGTGACGACGGCGGTCGCGCGCGGTGACCTTTCCCGCAAGATCACGGTGGACGTGAAGGGCGAAATTTTGGAGCTGAAGGAGACGATCAACACGATGGTCGATCAGCTTAACGCATTCTCTTCCGAAGTGACGCGCGTGGCGCGCGAAGTGGGCACGGAAGGCAAACTTGGCGGTCAGGCGGAAGTTTCCGGCGTTGCCGGAACCTGGAAAGACCTTACCGACTCGGTGAACTCGATGGCATCGAACCTGACCGGTCAGGTGCGCAACATCGCCGACGTCACTACTGCAGTGGCACGCGGCGACTTGTCACGCAAGATCACCGTGGATGTGAAGGGCGAAATTTTGGAGCTGAAGAACACGATCAACACGATGGTGGACCAGCTCAACAGCTTCGCCTCGGAAGTGACGCGCGTGGCGCGCGAGGTCGGCACCGAAGGGAAACTCGGCGGACAGGCCACCGTTCCCGGGGTGGGCGGCACATGGAAGGACTTGACCGACAACGTCAACTCGATGGCCTCGAACCTCACCGGCCAGGTGCGTAACATCGCCGACGTGGCCACGGCCATCGCCAAAGGCGACCTTTCGTCGAAGATCACCGTCGAAGTGAAGGGAGAAATCCTGGAGTTGAAGAACACCATGAACACGATGGTGGACCAGCTCAATGCGTTCGCCTCCGAAGTGAGCCGTGTGGCACGCGAAGTCGGTACCGAAGGCAAGCTCGGCGGTCAGGCCGAAGTGCAGGGCGTGGCTGGCACGTGGAAGGATTTGACCGACAACGTGAACTTCATGGCGAACAACCTGACTGACCAGGTGCGCAACATCGCCGACGTGGCGACAGCCATTGCGAGCGGTGACTTGTCACGCAAGATCACGGTGGACGTGAAGGGTGAAATTCTGGAGTTGAAAAACACGCTCAACACGATGGTGGACCGCTTGAACGCTTTCGCTTCCGAAGTGAGCCGCGTGGTGCGCGAAGTCGGCACGGAAGGCAAGCTCGGCGGCCAGGCGGAGGTGGGTGGTGTAGCAGGAACATGGAAGGATTTGACCAACAACGTGAATTCGATGGCGTCGAACCTCACCGGTCAGGTGCGCAACATCGCCGAAGTGGCCACGGCCGTGGCAAACGGCGACCTTTCCAAAAAGATCACGGTGGACGTGAAGGGTGAAATTTTGGAGCTGAAAAACACGCTCAACACGATGGTGGACCAGCTCAACGGTTTCGCCTCCGAAGTGAGCCGCGTGGCGCGCGAAGTGGGCACGGAAGGCAAGCTTGGCGGCCAGGCGCAGGTGCGTGGTGTCGCGGGAACATGGAAAGATTTGACCGACAATGTCAACTCGATGGCCTCGAACCTCACCGGTCAGGTGCGCAACATCGCCGACGTGGCGACCGCCATCGCCAAGGGCGACCTTTCCCGCAAGATCACGGTGGAGGTGAAGGGCGAAATTTTGGAACTGAAAAACACGATCAACACGATGGTGGATCAGCTCAATGCGTTTGCATCCGAAGTGACGCGCGTGGCGCGCGAAGTGGGCACCGAAGGCAAGCTTGGTGGCCAGGCGCAGGTGCTGGACGTGGGCGGCACGTGGAAGGACTTGACCGACAACGTGAACTCGATGGCGAACAGCCTCACCGCGCAGGTGCGCAATATCGCGGAAGTGACCACCGCCATCGCGAAGGGCGACTTGTCGCGTAAAATCACGGTGGACGTGCAAGGCGAAATTTCGGAGTTGAAAAACACCATCAACACGCTCGTGGACCAGCTCAATTCATTCGCCTCCGAAGTGAGCCGTGTGGCGCGCGAAGTGGGCACCGAAGGCAAGCTTGGTGGTCAGGCGCAGGTGTCCGGTGTCGCAGGCACCTGGAAAGATTTGACCGACAACGTGAACTCAATGGCCTCCAATCTCACCGGTCAGGTGCGCAACATCGCGGAAGTGACCACCGCCTTCGCCAACGGCGACTTGTCGAAGCAGATCACGGTGGACGTGCGCGGAGAAATTCTCGAATTGAAGGAAACGATCAACACGATGGTCGAACAGTTGCGCTCGTTTGCGTCGGAAGTGACGCGCGTGGCACGCGAAGTCGGCACGGAAGGCAAGCTCGGTGGCCAGGCGCAGGTGCCGGGCGTGGCGGGCACTTGGAAAGGGCTGACGGACAACGTGAACTCGATGGCCTCGAATCTCACCGGACAGGTGCGCAACATCGCCGACGTGGCCACCGCCATCGCGAAGGGCGACTTGTCACGCAAGATTACGGTGGACGTGAAAGGTGAAATTCTGGAGCTGAAAAACACCGTCAACACGATGGTGGACCAGTTGAACGGCTTCGCTTCGGAAGTGAGCCGCGTAGCGCGCGAAGTGGGGACCGAAGGCAAACTTGGTGGTCAGGCGCAGGTGTCCGGCGTGGCGGGAACGTGGAAGGATTTGACCGACAACGTGAACTCGATGGCCTCGAATCTCACCGGACAGGTGCGCAACATCGCGGAAGTGACAATTGCTGTCGCCAACGGCGACCTTTCGCGCAAAATCACGGTGGACGTGCGCGGGGAAATTTTACAGCTCAAAGAAACGATCAACACGATGGTCGAGCAGTTGCGTTCATTCGCCTCGGAAGTGACGCGTGTGGCGCGCGAAGTCGGTACCGAAGGCCGTCTCGGCGTGCAGGCCGTGGTGCCCGGTGTGGCTGGAACATGGAAGGATTTGACCGATTCGGTGAACGCGATGGGCACGAATTTGACTGACCAAGTGCGCAACATCGCGGAAGTGACGACCGCCGTGGCACGCGGTGACCTTTCCCGCAAGATCACGGTGGACGTGAAGGGCGAAATCCTGGAGTTGAAGAACACGATCAACACGATGGTCGATCAGCTCAACGCCTTCTCCTCGGAAGTGACGCGTGTCGCGCGCGAAGTCGGCACGGAAGGCAAACTCGGCGGTCAAGCGGTGGTGCCGGGGGTGGCGGGAACGTGGAAAGACTTGACCGACTCCGTGAACGTGATGGCGGCCAATCTCACCGACCAAGTGCGTGGAATCGTGAAGGTGGTGACTGCCGTGGCGAACGGCAACCTCCGCCAACGCCTCTCCGTGCAGGCAAAGGGCGAAGTGGCGGCGCTGGCGGAGACGATCAACAACATGACCGACACCCTGGCGACCTTCGCCGATCAGGTGACGAACGTTGCACGCGAAGTCGGCGTGGAAGGCCGTCTCGGCGGTCAGGCGAACGTGCCTGGAGCCGCAGGCACATGGAAAGACCTTACTGGCAACGTGAACCTGCTGGCCGCCAACTTGACGACACAGGTGCGTGCCATTGCCGAGGTCGCCACGGCGGTGACCAAAGGCGACCTGACGCGTTCCATTCAGGTGGAGACGCGTGGTGAGGTCGCGGAGTTGAAGGACAACATCAACACGATGATCGACAACCTGCGCGTGACCACGGAGCGCAACAAGGAACAGGACTGGCTCAAGACCAACCTCGCCAAATTCACCCGCATGCTCCAGGGGCAGCGCGATCTCTACACCGTCGGCCAGATGCTGCTCTCCGAACTCGCGCCGCTGGTCGATTCGCAGCAGGGCACGGTGTATCAGATGACCGCGAGCGATGATGAGGCCCCCGTGCTGCAGCGTCTCGCCAGCTACGCGAATGAAACCAATTTACCGGAGCAGATCATTCTGGGAGATGGCCTCGTCGGACAATGCGCGCGGGAAAAGCAGCGCGTGCTCCTGACCTCGGTGCCGCGCGATTACACGCCCATCCACTCCTCGCTCGGCGGCACGCAACCCGCGAATGTCGTTGTGCTTCCCGTGCTCTATGAAGGCCAGACGAAGGCGGTCATCGAACTGGCGGCGCTGCATCCGTTCACCGACGGGCATCTCAACTTCCTCGAACAGCTCACGCAATCCATCGGGGTCGTGCTCAACACCATCGAGGCCACGATGCGCACAGAAGGCCTGCTCCAGCAAAGCCAGCAGCTCACGGCGGAATTGCAGTCCGGTCAGAAGGAACTGCAACAGACCAACGAAGAACTGGAGCAAAAAGCGCAGGAACTCGCCGATCAAAACGCCGAGGTGGAACGCAAGAACAAGGAAATCGAGCAAGCGCGGCGCGCGCTGGAGGAAAAAGCGGCAGAACTGGCCCTGACGTCGAAATACAAGTCCGAATTCCTCGCCAACATGTCGCACGAACTGCGCACGCCGCTCAATTCGATTCTGATTCTCGGCCAGCAGCTCGGCGAAAACATGGCGGGGAATTTGAACCCGAAACAGGTCGAGTTCGCGCGCAACATTCACTCCGCCGGCTCCGACCTGCTCAACCTCATCAACGACATTCTCGACCTTTCGAAGATCGAGTCCGGTACCGTCACGGTGGATGCCGAGGAGATCACGTTCAACTCGCTAAAGGACTCCGTGGACCGCAGCTTCCGCCACATCGCGGAAAGCAAAAATCTGCCCTTCATCCTGGAGTTCGATCCGAATCTGCCGGGCGCATTCACCAGCGACTCCAAGCGCTTGCAGCAGATCATCAAGAACCTGCTGTCGAATGCGTTCAAGTTCACCGCAGCCGGGAACGTGCGGATGAATGTGAAACTGGTCGAGGCAGGCTGGAGCCCCGACCATCCCAGCCTGAACCGGGCGGGAGCCGTCATCGCGATGTCGATCACCGACACCGGCATCGGCATTGCGCCGGAAAAGCAGCGGCTCATCTTCGAGGCCTTCCAGCAGGCGGATGCCGGCACCTCGCGCAAATATGGCGGCACCGGCCTCGGTCTCGCCATCTCGCGCGAGCTGGCGTCGCTGCTCGGCGGTGAAATCCGGCTCGCCAGCACACCGAACGAAGGCAGCACATTCACGCTCTACCTGCCGCTCGTCTATTTCGGTCCGGCAGCAACGACGACTCCAGTCACTGAGAACAGAGGCGGCAACCGGCCCTCCATCGCACTTCCGGTGGCGGTCGCACGGGATGAACGGATCGAGGATGATCGCGCGAGCGTGGAGCCGGGCGATTTGGCAGCGCTCATCGTCGAGGACGATCCACACTATGCACGCGTGCTCCTTGGCCTGGCGCGCGACAAGGGCTTCAAAGGCCTGGTGGCCACGCGCGGACACGAGGCGCTTTCACTTGCGCGTCAGTATCACCCCACGGCGATCACGCTCGATATTTTCCTGCCCGACATGCTCGGCTGGACGGTGCTTAACAATCTCAAGCTCGCGCCGGAGACACGCCACATCCCGGTGCAAATCATCACGCTGGAAGAAGAGCGCAGCCATGGCCTGTCACGCGGCGCATTCTCCTATCTCGTGAAACCGGCGACGACGGAAGATCTGGAGAACGCCTTCGACAAAATCAAGACCTTCGTCGCGCCGCGCACCAAGCGGCTGCTGGTCGTCGAAGATAATGACCGGGAACGCGCGAGCATCGTCGAACTGCTCGGCCACGACGACATTGAGATCACGACCGTGGCGACCGGTGAGGAAGCCTACGAATCGCTGCTCGACCGGCACTTTGACTGCTGTGTGCTCGACCTGCGCCTGCCGGACATGACCGGCTTTGACCTGCTGGACCGCATTCATGAGGAACCCAGCCTGCGCGATGTCCCTGTCGTCGTCTTTACCGGGAAGGATCTGTCCGCCGAGGAAGAGGCGCGGCTACGCACCATGGCGAAGAGCATCGTGCTCAAGGACGTGCAATCGCCCGAGCGCCTGCTCGACGAAACGGCGCTGTTCTTGCATCGCGTGCTTGCCGACCTGCCGGAAGGCAAGCAGCAGATGCTGGAACGCCTGCACAGCACCAACGAAGTGCTGTGCGGACGCAAAGTGCTGATCGTGGACGATGACGCCCGCAACATTTTCGCCCTCTCGACGGTGCTGGAAAATCAGGAGATGGAAATCCTCAGCGCCACCAACGGCCGCCAGGCCATCGAGCTGATCCAGTCCAACGATGATCTCGCCATGGTGCTGATGGACATCATGATGCCGGAGATGGACGGCTACGAAACGATGCGTGAGATCCGTAAGCAGCCGGAGTTTCGCAACCTGCCCATCCTCGCACTGACAGCGAAGGCGATGAAAGGCGACCGCGAAAAATGCCTGGAAGCAGGGGCGAGCGATTACATCGCCAAGCCTGTCAATACCGATCAGTTGCTCTCGCTGCTGCGGGTCTGGCTGCATCGCTGAACGCCGTCGCCATGACCGCTCATTCCTCCACTCAGAAAGTACCGCCGCGGGAAAAACCCACGGTGCTGGTCGTTGACGATGACACCAAGAACCTCCTGGCGATCGAGAGCGTGCTCAATGGCGCCAGCTATAAACTGATCAAAGCGCAGACCGGAGGCGAGGCGCTGATGGCGCTGATGGACGGCGATTTCGCGGCCATCGTGCTCGATGTGCAGATGCCCGACATGAGCGGGATCGAACTGGCGAAGATGATCAAGCATCGCAAGCGCACCCAGCACATCCCGATCATCTTTCTCACGGCACACTACCGCGAGGATGAGCACGCGGTGCTCGGCTATGACGTCGGTGCGGTCGATTACCTGACCAAGCCGATCAATCCGGCGGTGCTGCGCTCCAAGGTGAATGTCTTCGTCGATCTGTTCCGAAAAACGTGTGCGTTGGCCGACATGAACATCACAGCGCAGGCCGCGGAGGAAGCCCTGCGCCTCGCGAACATGGAGCTGGCCGCACGCAATGAGGCGCTGGAGCGCGAGGCCGAGGAGCGCGAACGCCGCATCCGCGCGGAATCAGCGCAAGCCGAGGCCGAGGAGGCGAACGCCGCGAAGGACCGCTTCCTGGCGATGCTCTCGCATGAATTGCGCACGCCGCTGTCGCCCATCGTTCACGCCGTCGCCTTGATCGAGGAAATGGAATGTCCGCCCGCCATTCGCGAACACATCGCCACCATTCAGCGCAATGTGCGGCTCGAAGCGCGGCTGATTGACGACCTCCTTGATCTGGCGCGCATCCGCAACGGCAAGCTGCGCCTGGAACTTCAGCCGGTCGATGTTCACGAGGTATTGCGGCAAGCGATAAAAATCTGCCAGGCAGATCTCGCGGCACGGCGGATTCAGGTGGTGGAAAAGCTGGAGGCACCGGATCCGCATGTGCGCGGCGATTTCGCCCGATTGCAGCAGGTGTTCTGGAATCTGCTGACCAACGCCGCGAAGTTTGGCCACGAAGACAGCATCATTGAAGTGCGCACCTTTGTCACCGAACCCGGCAGCCGTATCAGCATCGAGATCGCGGACCAGGGCATCGGCATCGCGTCCGAAAAACTGGACCGCATCTTCGATGCTTTTGAGCAGGGCGCGCGTCATTCGCAGGCAGGCCTCGGTCTCGGCCTCGCCATCTGCAAGGCGCTGGTGGAGATGCACAGCGGCATCATTGCCGTCCATAGCGACGGCCCCAATCGCGGCGCGACGTTCATCATCCGCCTGCCAGCCGCCACCCCTGCTGGACAGCCGAACGGGGAGAAGAATCATGAAGTTGCAGCGCCCCCGGGACTGCGTTTGCTGGTCGTGGAAGATCACCACGACACCCTGGCCACACTGACGCGGCTGCTGATGCGGCGTGGCTACATCGTGCGCACCGCAGGCAGCATCGCCGAGTGCCTCGACATCTCGCGTGAATATGAATACGACGTGCTCATTTCCGACATCGGCCTGCCTGACGGGCGTGGCACCGAACTGCTGCAACAGCTCAGCGATCTTCACGGCCAGCCACCGCCTGCCATTGCGATGAGCGGCTTTGGCATGGACGACGATGTCGAGCGCAGCCAGCAAGCCGGTTTTTCCGAACACCTGACCAAGCCGATCGAGTTCTCTGCCTTGCAGCACGCGATCGCACGGCTCGCGCCCCGTCAAATCGGATAAAGTTTAGTTCGTGGCTGCGCCTATCATGCGTGCGCGTGCGTCGGGAATGACCTGCGTGGTATGCGCCGCCGGGATGCATACAGCCGCGGGCTGCGTTGCATGCGATTCATCATCGAAACCTTCAACTCATCATCGATCATGAACGACCCAATCATTGCCACGCTGGAACAAGCCGAGTCGCGTACTGGAGAAGCCGCCCGTGTCTGGGAAAGCACCAAAGAGAAAGCCAGTGCAGTTGCAGGCGAGGCCGCCCATGCCTGGGAAAACACCAAAGGAAAAGCCAGCGAAGTGCTGCAGTCCAGCGAGCGTTACGTGCGCGAACATCCGGGCACCTCGGTGCTGGGGGTGTTTGGCGCAGGGATGCTGGTCGGAGCACTCGTTGCCTGGTCCGTGGCGCACGAACAACGTGACGACACTGCCGCAAGCATTCATCGGTTCCTCGCCGGCCTGGGCCGCAAGTTAAACCTCGACTGATCGCATTTATGCGCCACACGAAAGCCAGATCTAATTCCAGAACCCTGGTGAGGTCCGCTCCCAGCCGGGTCACGGTAGCATCCACGCCACAGGTCATGGACGGGGTTATCACCCAGGCGCGCACGACGGCGCAGCGGGCGATCGACCAGACAGTCGCTTATGCGCATGACAATCCTGACAAGGCGCTGCTCTATGCCCTTGCGGCAGGATATGTGCTGCGGACTCTCCCGGTGACACGCGTGCTGGGCAGCGTTCTCCGCGTTGCCCTGCCCCTCATCAAGCCCGCCGCACTCTGTTACGGCATCTCGAGGGTGGTTTTGAGAAGGCGGGATTGATCCGTGGTCACCGCAGGTGTCTCCGGGCGGTGCTGCGGCCACTTGCCATCACACCAGCGAGAGACAAAAGCCCACATCCAGATTCACGGGCAGGTACGATTAAGCGGGCATGAATGTCATGGCTTCCTTTATCTCTGACCAGTTGCACGAGCAGCAGGCGGACATTGCTGCCGCCATCGCCCAGCCGCTCTGGCAAAAAGCCGCCGCGTTTGCGGCACAGGCCCATGCCGGTGAGGTGCCACCCGATGAAGTCCCGCCATCGTTTGCCCAGGCCACCCGGGTGGCGGTCACGCTCACGGCGGTCTATCACTGTCAGGAGCCACCGGTACTTGCCGCCGCACTGCTGCATAATGTGCTGGAGAAAACCGATGTCTCGTTCGACGAACTCGAAAATCAGTTCGGCCGCCTCATCGCCTCCCGGGTGGAGCGCTTGAGCCGTGATCCTGACCTGGACGAAGGCATTCATCTCAAGCGTCTGCATGCCTGCGACTGGCAGACACGGCTGATCAAGCTGGCAGATGCCGCGGCCACGCTGGATGACGACGGAGATGATCTGGATGAGCGCATTCATAAAACCATGCCGGTGCTGGATCTGGCCTTTGGCAATGAGCAGCCCGTGCTGCGGGCGCAGCGGCATCTGCTGGCGCTGCTCGAAAACGCCCGGATGGCGGCTTAGAGCCTGACAGGCTTGGGCCGCAGCGCCAATGCAAGGGAGCGTTGCGGCAGCACCCAGGATCTTCAGCGGATTCAGCCGCCCGGCGGTTCCTTGAGCACCCACATCTGGTGCTGGCCGCTGGCATACGCGTTCTCAGGCGGCGGCGGGTGATCTCCGTTCGGCAGCAGCCTCACGTAAAAACGGGCCACGTATGGCAAGCTGCTCGATACGTGAAAGTGTGCCAGTGCATGGAGCAGGCTGTCATCGTCCGGTGCCTCCGGCCCCTGTGACCGGACCCAGGTCGGCTCTGGCAGTGTCCTCTGTGGCGATTCCCACTGGACGCGGATTAGCCAATGTTTGATTGACATAATCTTTCGCTCGGATGCCGGGACGGTTCGCCGGCATCCCCTTTCCAACCATTAAATCGAAGCCGCCAGCGCCAGCGGACCCGCCGGAAAAGCGACGTGCTGCCGCTTCTTGAACATCCAAACCGCTCCTCACGCCGTAGGCGCCAGATCCACCCTCGTTCCCCCGGCTGCTTCATCCCCGTGCCTTGAATGCTGCGTGCATGCAGTTCGCACCTGACCGTTAAAATAATTTCGCCGCAATACATCCGATTTCACGGTGTGCCGCGATTCATTGGTGGTCCCAGAAGCAATCTTCCGTTTATACCGAAGAGAGACCACCGGACCGTCAGGCGCGAAGTTGCATAAACTTCGCGCCTCCTTCTTTCCAAGGATCACATCGGGTCACGGCCCGATAGCTGCATCAGAGTCTCAGGGTTATCCTGACCCGCCATGCGGGGCGTGCTCAGGTTGTGATGCATCGCTCTGTTCTTAACCTCGGGAGCATGAAAACCTCATTCACCGCCAATACCTCGTCCTTGCATTACGATCTTGCCCACGGTGAGTCAGCACTGCCTTCAGATGCCGATCTCATGACTGCCATCCAAGCGGGTGACACTGCCGCGCTGGAAACACTGTTCCACCGTTACCAAGCCCTGCTGAAGGGCACCATCAGGCGCATCATCAATGACGATTTTTTCGCCCAGGACATCGTGCAGGAGTGCCTGCTGGAGTTGTGGCGGCGCTCGCATCACTATTCAGCGGCCAAGGGCGCTCCGCTGGCCTGGCTGCTGACGCTCGCCCGCCGCCGTGCCATTGATCACATCCGCCGCTCGCAGGCTTATGGCAGAGCCTGCACCCGCTACGAGGACGCGACCAACGCCATGCCCAGCTCCCATGATGCCACCGCCGATTGCGAGCAGACGGATTTGGGCAATGTCCTCAGCGCTCATCTCAAGCGGCTGCCCGAACCGCAGCAGCACGTCATCGCGCTGGCCTTCCTCCAAGGCATGAGCCAGCGCGAGGTCGCACAGGCCACCCACCTGCCGCTCGGCACGGTGAAGACACGCATGGAGCTGGGCTTGAAGAAACTCCGCCGATCCTTCGGCAGCTTCAGCGCCATCCACAGCTATCAGGCAGCGTAACCGAAGAACGGCCGGGCCCTTCGTGCCGACGAGATCGGTGATGAATCAGGCAGGGCCAAACCGGCCTGCCGAGCGATGTTGTTTTTCGTCGAGCAGCCGTTGGATCGCGGCCTTGAGATCCGGCCAGTCCACCGGTTTGGTCAGATGTAACTGGAAGCCCGCTGCCAGGCTGGCTTTGACATCTTCTTCCATGCCATAACCACTGAGGGCGATGCCGGGCATGGGATGGTGTGCGGCCAGATGACGCATGAGATCAATGCCGCTGCCATCGGGCAGGCCCAGGTCACTGACCAGCAGGTCAAAGGTATGTTTGTCTGCCAGTTGCATGGCTTCGGCAACGGCGGCGGCACCCGTGACCTCATGACCTTCGCGCATCAGCAGGCGGGTGAGCTGGCGGGCGCTGTCGGCGTGATCTTCCACCAGCAAGATGCGGCCGGCGTGCGCCTCAGCGGGCTGGACTGGCACGGCCGGAGCCGCCGGGGCCGTGGCTTCAGCCGTGGACGCAGGCACGGTGGGAAGACGCAGGGTGAAGGTGGCTCCTTGACCGGTCCCAGGACTGCTGGCGGTGAGTGTGCCGCCGTGTTTCTCCGTGATGGCGAGGCTGATGGCGAGACCCAGCCCCAAGCCCCCGAACAGACGCGTGCGTGAACGCTCGCCTTGGTCGAAGGCGGTGAAAATGCGCGGCAAGACGGCTGGATCGATCCCAATGCCCGTATCGGTGATCTCGACGATCAATGCGGGCGGCGGCCCGGATGACGCGCTGTCATTGAAGGCGCGGATGGTGATGGTCCCGCCTGCTGGGGTGAATTTGCAGGCATTCTGCAGCAGATTCCACAGCACCTGCGTGATGCGTGGCGCATCTCCCACGATGTGCGTCGCCGCAGTCTCAGCCACCTTCACCTCGACCTTGAGGTTCTTTTCGGTGGCCTGATCGATGAGATAATTCCGCACCGCATGTGCCAGCAAAGCGCGCACGTCCACGACGGCCTGATGCAGCTCCAGCTTGCCACGACTGATGCGCGTCAGATCCAGCAGGTCATCAATGAGCCGCGCCTCCAACTGCACGTTCCGCTGAATGGTGTCCAGCTCCTGGAGCAGCGCCGGCGAGGTGTCGGCCGCCTCCCGCAGCATCGCCACCGTGGCCAGCACCGGCGTCAGCGGCGTGCGCAGTTCGTGGCTGAGGATGGCCAGAAACTCATCCTTGGCACGGTTCGCGGCTTCGGCCACATCCTTGGCCTGCTGGAGCGCGGCGTTCGCATCTCCCACCCGGATGAGCATCTGGTTGAAGGCGTCTGTCAGATCGCCGATTTCATCGCGTCCCTGCGCCACGGCACGCACCGAGTAGTCCTGCCGTTCCGAAACCGCACGGGCCGTGGCGGCGAGATCGACGATGGGGCCGGTAATGCGCCGTTGCAGGACGATTGAAACGCCCATCGACACGCCGATGGCACCAACGCCCACGAGGGAAACCAGCGCGCCGTAGGCGAAGAGGCGCTGATACATCTCTCGCAAATCGGCGCGGATGTAGAGCGTGCCCAGCCGCACGTCTTTCTCGATGATGGGCGTGAACATGACCAGATGAGATTCGCGGAAATCACGCCCGTCAGGCTCGGGCGTGATTGGCAGGTCTTTGACCGAGCCGCCGGGAGTAAAGCTGGCGAAGAGCCGGCCATTTTTGTCATAGATGGCCACCAGCGTGATCTGCGGTTCTACGGCCAGCGCGGCGAGCACCTCCTGCGCATCCTCCTGGTTGTTGAACGCCACGGAGCTCGTGCTCATGGAGCCCACCACCTTGGCCAGCCCGGTGGTCGTGGCCATCATGGAAGAGCGGAACGTGACCACCTCATAAGTGACCACGGCCGAGGCCATCAGCAGCAACGCGAAGCCGGTGGTCAGCATGATGACCAGCATCAGCTTGCGTTTGATTGGTGTATCGCGCAGAGGAGACATGATTATGGAACGATGTCCGCCACGCGCAGAAGCTTGGAACTCACGCTGACGCCCCCGCCGCGGATTGCGGAGAGCTTGATGCGCAGGCGCACCCGGTTCTCTACGGCTGCCAGCGCGATCATGCCGCCCTCATCGAGAAAATCATCATTCTCCCCGATGGTCACAATCCTGCGCCCCTGCACGGCTCGCAGAATGAAGTTCAGCCGGGCTGACTCGGACGCGCTGATGAAGAGCAGATGGCTGTTCAATGCCTCATCCACGCGACGGTAACGGATGATGCGAATCTGCCGGCCCCGAATGCTCTCCCCACGCACCATCGCATCCAGCACGGCTCCAAACGGATCAGTTCCCAGCACCCCGATGACGATGGGGGCCGAGGGCGAGTCGAACGCGTCCGCCGGCCAGGTGATGAACTGGCAGAAGTTGAACAGGCAGGCGGCCTTCAGAGCATACTCACGCTCCGCCGGTGTTTCCGCCCGCAACTGGGCACACCAGCCCAGCAGCAGGAGCATGAGCGCCGCTGCTTTGCCGCCGAGTTGGAGTCTGGCGGTCAGAAGCGGCATGTGAACATGAAATAAACACTGCGGCCGACTTCGCGGCTCACGGTGGTGGTGCGGTATTCAGGGTGCTTGGCATCCAGCAGGTTGCGGCCCACGATGGCCAGTTCGAGGCCCGGCTTAGGCTCCCAGCCCAGCCGCAGGTCCAGCGTGGAATAAGCCGGCGTTTGCGGTCGCGGCAGCGCTCCCACATAACGGAACGTGGCATCCAGCTCAAAGTCGCCCGGCAGATCCCACAAGGACCGCAGGACGAAGATGTTGTTCGGATCGTTGCCCTCAACCGTGCCACCGCGGGTGTCGCGGCTGCCGGCATCGGTGCGCAGATGGGTGCGCATCACGGTATATCCCCCCTCGACTCGCCACCAGCGGGTGGCCTGCCACTTCGCTTCAAATTCAGCCCCATAGACCTCGCCTTCGAGCAGATTGCCAAACGTGAGGGTCGGCCCCGCGCCGATGGGCTCGATGCTGCGCACATGCGAGAAGTCATGATAGAAGAGCGCCAGGTCCGTGGTGACGTTGCTCAAGGGCCGCGCGCGGTAACCCAGCTCGTAGGCGAGCAGGACTTCCGACTGATAGGCGCGGGTGCCTTGCAAGGTCGTCGGCGCGGCAAAGGCCGGATTGGGCGCGAACAGATCCTGATCGATGCGGGATGGCGTGCGCACGGAGCGCGACACCGCACCCCAGAAGGTCTGGTTCGGCGTCGGCGTCAGCGCAAAGCGCAGGCTGGGCTGGTACTCGAAGCCGCTGAAGCTGTTGTGTTCCAGTTTGGTGCCCAGCGTGACGGTCAGCAGGTTGGGGATGACATGGAAGTCATCCTGGATGTAACCGCTGATCAGGTAGAGCGTCTCCGCCGCAGGCAGGAAGGCGAGTCCCGGCCCTAGATTGCTGATCTCGTCCTGCGAGGCGCGGAAGTTCAGCCCCCACACGATGTCATGGGCATCATTCACCGTGAAGCTGTGCTGGAACTCGAGATCATAATTGTTGCGCACTTCCTCGAACGTTCCCGGCACCAGCCGGTGCGTGCGGTCATAGTAACCTTGCAGCATGAGGCTGGAGTCCGCGCTGAGTGTCCGCGTCCACCGCGCCAGCAGGTTGCCGCCACTCGCTTCCACATCATTCGCCACGAGCTGGCCGAAACGCCCGGTGTACATGTCGCCTTGGAAAGTCAGCAGGTCACCGGCGGAAAGGTCCGTGTCCGTGCGAAACCCGGCTTGCGTGAGGCTGTAGGCATCCCGTGCGTTGCCGCCCCGCTCGCGGCTCATGTCGGCGCGGTTCAGGGTGGTGGCATACACGCGGTAGAAAGTGTCACCGATCTTGCCGCCGTAACGCACGCCGCCGAAACCCTGCTCCACATTGCCCGCGCCGCCTTGCAGCAGCCAGCCCTGGGTGTCTCGCGCGCTTTTGCTGCGGATGTTGATCACGCCGTTCACCGCGTTGGCGCCCCACAGCGTGGCCCCAGGACCGCGGATCACCTCGATCTGCTCCACATCGGGCATGAAGGTGTGCTGCACATCCCAGAACACGCCGGAATACAGCGGCGTGTAGAGATTGCGCCCGTCCATCAGCACCTGCATTTTGTTGGAGGTGGTCGTGTTGAAACCACGCGCTGAAATGGCCCAGTCATGGCCGTCCACCTGCGCCACATGCAGCCCCGTGGCCAGCCGCAGCGCATCCTGCAGATTGTTCGCTCCCGTGCGCCGGATGTCCTCATCCGTCACCACATCGATCGCGCTGGGGGCGCGTTTCAGCGGCTCCACCCGGCGTGACACCGAGGTGATCTCCGTCTCCAGCAACTGATCCAACGGCAGCCGTTTCAGCTTCACCGGATCGAGGGGCTCATGCCCCTCCTGCGCCGGGGCGGACCCGCAGAGGAAAGCCAGCAGCAGCCGCAGCGCCAGCCAGCCTTGCAGCGCCGTGCGGGCGCTCTGGCGCACCCGCGGAGGAGGGATAATTAAGCGGACCATGGCAGTCGGTTTTACATGGGCGCAAATTTGAGATCAATGTTTTTATCGGTCACAAATTCATCCTTTCCCTGAGTTTTCCACCATCTCTCCCAGTTCGGCGGGGGCATGAACGAAACTTTTTGAGTCGAGGTTTCAGAGAAGCTGGTGGTTGAGGTGCAGAGTGAAGGTGGCCTGCGGTTCTCATCCACTTCACGCCTTCTTTCTGCCCCGCTCCGTCCAGCCGTGCCGGCCCAGCGCGTGATTGAATTCTTCTCCGGCTTCGCGTGCGACCGGCCATGGTAGGGTTTCACCCCCATGGACAAGCCGCAGACCGGGAAAGAAAGGTGAGATGAGATGCAAAATGTCCAGCACCCACCCGAGCGCCCCATCACCGTGCTTCTTGCGGAGGACAATGTCCTCATGCGCGAAGGTCTGCTGACATTGCTCACCTTGGAAGGCGACTTGCGCGTCGTCGGCCAGGCGGGGAATGGACGTCAGGCGGTAACGCTGGCCAGCAAGCTCTGTCCCGATGTGGTGGTCATGGACATCTCCCTGCCGCTGCTCAACGGGCTGGAAGCCACCCAGCAGATTCTGCAGGCCCTGCCCGCCACCAAGGTGCTCGTTCTCTCCTCCCACAGCGCTGACTCTTATATCGAGCAGGTCAGAGCGCTGGGTGCGTCGGGTTATCTGATCAAGCAAACCAACGTCCATTTGCTGCCCAAGGCGATTCGTGAAGTCCACCGTGGGAATGCCTTCTTCTGTCCCAGCGTCGCCAAGAGCGCCATCAGAGGACCAAAAAAAGGCCAGGGGCACTGAAGGTGTGGCTTGTAACCTGCGACACGGCGTGTGCGCGCCATGGATTGAATGCAGCGGTGACTCAGCCAACGGACACGAACTCAAAATCCCTGCCTTCCTCGGCCCCCTTGAGCATGACGCGTGTGCTGGTGACCAGCAGCACGCCTTTTCTGGTTTGCAGGGTTTTCACCCTGGCGGTTTCCCACCGGCTGAACATCCCTTCGACGCGCCTGGAAACGAACGTTGCCGGGGCGGCGGGTTCCACGCCTGCCTCGCCGACGAGCTCCATCGCCGTGGCAAAATCCTTCAGGAAGCGAATCGTCTTCATGGGTGCAAAGCTGTGGGGGTTGGGCTGCCGGCTCAATGGGGTGTTACCCGGTGCCCCCACGAAAACCGCAGGCTCGGATGAGAACGAGGGGCGGTGTCGAAGTGTGGTTCGTCTTCTGTTTCAGACAGGACAGGACAGAACGGAAAGGGATCGTCAGGTGCGAAGTTGAACAAACTTCGCGCCTCCTTTTTGGGCTCAGACCTTGTTCCGTATATGCCTTGAACGATTCCTGCTTGTCACTTCTCCCCCGGCTTGGTAAAACTCCGCCCACATGTCTGACGCCACGCCTTCCTCCCCGGATTCCCCGCCACAGCGCACCACGGGCGGAAACTTTCGCTGGGAGCCGCCGACGGCAGAAGAACTCCAGGCCTTGATGCCGGGCTACACGATTGAAAAACTGCTGGGCCGTGGCGGTATGGGCGCGGTGTATCGTGGCGTGCAGACGAACCTCGACCGCACCGTCGCCATCAAGATTCTGCCTCCGGGTGTCGAAAAGGAAGACCCCAGCTTCGCCGAACGCTTCAAGAGCGAGGCGAAGCTCATGGCCAAGCTCAATCATCCCGCCGTGGTGGCCGTGTATGACTTCGGTACCACGCTCGGCGGCCAGCTTTACTTCGCCATGGAGTATGTCGATGGCAGCGATGTCGCGCAGATGATCCGCGCGCAGGGCAAATTGCCGCCGGACCACGCGCTGGCCATCACCGCGCATGTGTGTGATGCGCTCGCAGCCGCGCATGAGCTAGGCATCGTGCATCGCGACATCAAGCCCGCCAACGTGCTCCTCAACATGAAGGGTCAGGTCAAGGTGGCTGACTTCGGCCTCGCCAAGGTCGAGGAACCCGGCACCCACGGCCTCACCAAGACCGGTTACGCCATGGGCACGCCGGACTTCGTGGCTCCCGAGGTGCTCATGCTCGGCACGCACATTGATGGTCGTGCCGACTTGTATGCCGTGGGCGTCATGCTCTATCAAATGCTCACTGGCGAGGTGCCGCGTGGTGCGTTCAAGCCCGCCTCGGTGCGCATGCCCGGTCTCGACCGCCGTTACGACCCCATCATCATGAAGGCGATGCAGAGCGATCGCGAAGAGCGCTATCAAAGCAGCGCGGAGTTGCGGCGCGACCTCGATGTCATCCTCACCGTGCCCTTGGTGCAGGAGGACATGCCCGCCACCGCCGCCATTCCTGCGGCGAAGGTCGCGCAGGTGCCCGCGCAACGCAGCGCCGCGCAGAAGCCCGTTGGTAAACCACCGCAGCCTAAAAGTACGACGGACACTCCTGTCCGTCGGGATGCAGCCCCCGCAGGCAGGAGTGCCCACGGTACTTCCCAACCACCTGCGAAATCCAAAACCCCACTCCTCATCGGCATCGGCGTTGCTGCGGCCATTGGCATCGGTGCCTTCGTCATTTTCTCTGGCGGGAAGAAACCGTCAGGCCCCTCCTCCAGTTCTGTTTCGGACAATTCCCCGTCCAAGACGGCACCGTCCAAAACACAACCTCGCCTCTCACACTCCACCGAGCCTTGGCAGAACGCGCTGCGCGATCCCACCAAGCTCAGTCTGCTTGGCGGCGCAGCAATCACGCCTGAAGGCCTGCGTTTCACCGGTGCCAGCGAAGTTCGCTTCCGAGACCTAGGTCCGCGACGCGACGGCGCGGTGCGCATGCTGGCAACCTTCGGCGGCGCACATGTGCAATTGCGCGCCCGGCTCCATGCCGCTGACCTCTATCACCTCTACACGAAAGACGAGAAGCGACTCGCTCTACAACGATGGGACAGTGCCGCCAAGAAATCCACAACCGTGCGTGAGATTCCCCTGCTTCAGGCTCTGCAACCGGGGCAGGATTACGAGCTCGAACTGCGCGTCGTGGGCTCGACTCTCACCGTGAAGCTCAACGGTGAGGTTCTCGCAACTGCCACCGATTTGACTTACCCAGAGGGGCCATTCAGTCTAAGTGTCACCGATCAGAATGCCGCCCCGGCGCTGGTCAAGGCGCTTGAGGTGCTCGACCTTGATAAGCCCAGCGGCGCGAACGCCACTGCTGCAACGCCGCCGAAAGCAGACCTGCCGAAGTCTGCCGTCACCTCCTCTCCCAGTCCCCAAGTCCCTGCCCGCAACGCTTCGCGTAGCGATGCGGGCGGGTCCGCGTCTTCAACGCAACAGTTCCCTCCCGGCCAGTGGGTGAAGATCTTCACCAAGTTCGAGGACTTGCCGACGAATCTGCGCAAGCCGGACAGCGGGGTCAAGTTTGAGGATGGGTGGATTCGCTTTGGCAATGGCATCCGCCCAACCATTGAGATCCCCGGCGGGAGCCGAGGAAACTTTGGCGTACGGCTCCATTCAATCCGCAAGGGAGTGACAGCATCTGCCGGGGATACCATCGTATTGCGCCGACAAAGCGGCAGCCACTATCAGATCACGTTCACTGGCGGCGTGCTGAGTTGCCAGCGTCCCGCCAGCGGACAGTATGCGAATATCTTCACTGCCATGCCGCCCGCCGCTCCATCGCCCGGCCAGGAATACGCTCTCGAATTTGCTGCGGTCGGTGAGCGTCTGATTGGCCGATTGGGACCAGCCTTTGTCAAGGTGGCGACGAATGCTCAATGGAAACAAGGCACCAGCGACCTGAATTTCGCCGAACCCGTCCGCGACATCGAAGTCATCAACCTCGACGGCATCTCCGAAGCCGAGGCGCTCAAGATCCTCGGCGTCGATGAGAAGGGCAATGACCTGCGCAAGCCTGCTGCCGTTGTCTCCTCTTCCCCCAGTCTCCCCGTCCCCGCCCGCAACGCTTCGCGTAGCGATGCGGGCGGGTCCGCGTCTTCCGAGAAGTTCCCTCCCGGCCAGTGGGTGAAAGTGTTCGCCAAGTTCGAGGACTTGCCGGCGCAGTTTCAAAAAGCGGGCAGTGGTGTGCGCCTCAATGATGGCAAACTCGAAGTGGATTCCACCAGCACCTATCTCGGTCTCGCTCTAGCAGCGGGAAACATCAAGAACTGCGCGGTGCGGGCAACGATTGCGTCGGACTCGTTCGGTCTTCGCATGCGCGACGATCCTGCAGGCAACGACTTTTATTTATTTAAAGCGGTGTCCATTGAAATCGGCCAGCGTGTCACCAATGGCCAACCTGCGGACCTTCCCAGACTGGTTTCGTTCGCTGCTCCACCAAAGACTGAACAGCAGTGGGAGTTTGGAGCCGTCGGCGAGATGCTTGTCACACGCCGGAGCGGCAACATCATTGGCTTTGCAATCGATGCTCGGATCAAGAGCGGGCCGGTCTTATTGGCCAATTTTAAAGGCACCATTCGCGACATCGAAGTCATCAACCTCGACGGCCTCTCCGAAGCCGAGGCATTGCGCATCCTCGGCGTGGATGAGAAGGGCAATGACACGCGGGCGGCTGCGTTGGCGGCGGAGAAGCAGGCGATGGCGCAGCAGCAGGTGGCACAGGCCGCCGCCACCATCCCGGAACTCGCCGCGCTCGACGCGCAATTCAAGCAGCTCACCGTCGAGCGTGTGACGCTGCCGTTCGTGGCGGAGGTGGCGAAGCTGAACAGCGGCTACCTCGGCGGACTCGACCGCAAGATGGCCGAGGAGAAGGCCGCGGGGCATCTCGACAGCGTGCTGGCGATTGAGGCGGAGAAGAAACTCATCCAAGGAGTGGGGGCTTCCAGCCCCCAGCCTGGAAACCGGGGCCAGGATGGCCCCGCTCCTTGTCCGCTACCCAGCGCCGAGGATGATGCCACCTCCACCACCACACCCGCCGCGCTCAAGACCTTGCGCCAGATTTACCGCGAGGCGTATGCCAAGATCGAAGCCACCCGCGCCGCCAACCTCAAAGCCCTCACCGACCCGCTGACCACGCGGCTCAAGCTGCTCGAATCCGATCTCACCAAGAAGGACCGCATCGCCGATGCGAAGACGGTGAAGGAGTATCGCGAGGGGCTACAAAGTGGTCCGCTCAGTCCTCTGAGCGGAACGAGCGTCGCCAAAGCTCCCGAACCCGCACAGGGGACTGTGCGGACCACTCTCGATGCCACCGCCCTCAAAGACGGCTTCACCAACAGCCTCGGCATGAAATTCGTCCCGGTGAAGGACACCGACGTGCTCTTCTGCATCCATGAGACGCGGCGGCAGGACTACGCCGCGTATGCGACGGAAGTCCCTGGAGTGGACGGCTCGTGGAAGAACCAGAAGCGCGATGGAATTCCCTGCGGAGACAAAGACGACCATCCGGTGGTCGGTGTGAGTTGGGAAGATGCGAACAAATTTTGCGAATGGCTGAGCAAGAAGGAAGGTAATATCTACCGTCTGCCCAAGGATGAAGAATGGAGCATCGCCGTCGGTCTCGGACGTGCTGAGAAATGGTCGAAGAACACCACGCCGGAACTGCTCAGCGGCAAAGAGACAGCGGAATTCCCCTGGGGCGGCGACTTCCCGCCGAAGACGAAAGATCAAGCAGGAAACTACGCTGACAGCGCATGGCATGAAAAATCCCCCACTTCGCCATGGATGGAAGGTTACAGCGACGGATTCCCCACCACCGCACCCGTGATGAGCTTCAAGCCGAATAAACTCGGCATCTATGACATGGGCGGCAATGTATGGGAGTGGATGGAGGACTGGTATAACGCAGCGCAAAAAGACCGAGTCTTGCGGGGTGGCTCGTTCAACAACTTCGACCGCAGCAATCTGCTCTCCTCTATCCGCCCTCCCTACACGCCCGACAACCGATACAGCCACTACGGCTTCCGCGTTGTGCTGGACACTCGCAGCCTAAGCCCCACCACCAAGCCCGGCGCGACGACACCACCGCCCGTCGTGCCACCACCCGCACCCGCCACCGCCGCCAAGAGCGACTTCAGCAACAGCCTCGGGATGAAGTTCGTCAAAGTGTCCGGCACCCAGGTGTTCTTCTGCATCCACGAGACCCGGCGGCAGGACTACGCCGCGTATGCCGCCGAGGTGCCGGGCGCCGATGACACATGGAAGAACTTCCTGCGTGGTGGTGTCCCCTGTGGACATGAGGACAGTCATCCCGTTGTCCATGTGAACTGGGAGGACGCGCAGAAGTTTTGCCTTTGGCTCAGCCAGAAGGAAGGAAGAATCTACCGACTGCCTGCGGATAAAGAGTGGAGCTACGCCGTTGGCATTGGTCGCGACGAGAAATGGACAAAAGACACCACACCGGAGAGCCTGAGCAACAAACTGCAAAACGTGTTCCCGTGGGGCGGCGACTTCCCGCCGAAAAGCAAAGAGCAAGCTGGGAACTATGCAGATACCGTGTCCCATGAGAAGTTCCCTTCGAAGCCTTTTATTGAGGACTACACCGATGGCTACGCCACGACGGCTCCGGTCATGAGCTTCAAGCCCAACAAGCTGGGCCTCTACGATCTCGGCGGCAACGTGTGGGAGTTGTGCGAGGACTTGTATAACGTAAAACAAAAAGACCGAGTGCTCCGGGGTGCCTCGTTTGTTGACTCCGACCGCAATCTTTCCTCGTCAACTCGTGTGTCTAACTTACCCGGTTACCGGAGCGATGGAAACGTCGGCTTCCGCATCGTCGTCGAGATGACCGCACCGTAGCAGGAGCGCAGCTTCCGCCCGCAGTTTGAATGTTTCTTTAGTGGTTCGTCAGGCGGTCCCCTGATTTCATTCGTCCGCCAACCCCGGTGGTTCATGAAGACGAAACACGCGAAGCCGAATGTGCCGCTGCCGCAGGGTGTCTGTGTGGATCGCGGCAGGCTGGAGCCGGAGTGCGCGGGGTTTGCCAAACTGCTGCGCCTCCTGCTCAAGCTCACGGGCTGGTCGCTCGAAAATCTGGCGGGCATCACGCACCTGGACAAGGGTTACCTCTGGGAACTGGCGAAGGGCACCTCCTGCAACCCCACGCTGGATGTGATCGCCCGCATCGCCAAGGCGTTCCGGCTGAAGCTGGAGCACTTCATGCGGCTCCTCGTGCGCCATGCCAGCAAGGCCGCAGTTCTCATGCCAGACCTGGAGTGGAGTTGTTGGATCTAGCAGATGGATCGCTGAGGCGCGTGGTGGCAGCCTTGCCGCCATGAACGCGGCCCTCTTGCTCATCTGCCTGATCCTCCCGGCCACCGGTCGGACGGCAAACTCAATCTGCCCAAGGACTGGCTCAATCAATCCTACGGCTGACTCGATCAACCCAAGGGCTGACTCGATCAATCCTACGGCTGACTCGATCAACCCAAGGGCTGACTCGATCAATCCTACGGCTGACTCGATCAACCCAAGGGCTGACTCAATCAATCCTACGGCTGGCTCAATCAATCCATG
>NZ_JAXMIH010000003.1 GCF_034366625.1 Prosthecobacter sp. | reverse complement strand
GCAGCAATACCGCATCGAGGTCAGTCCCGACTTCATCAGCAGCGTGACAGACGCCGTGCATGCCGAAGTCACCGAGTGGCAAAACCGGCCGCTGGAGAAGATGTATCCGCTCGTGTTCTTCGACGCCTTGCGCGTGCGCATCCGCGACGAAGGCGCGAAGTTCTGGCTCAAAGTCATGAACGAGCTGCGCAATCGCGGTGTGGAAGACGTGCTCATCGCGGTGGTCGATGGACTCAAAGGCTTTCCTGAGGCCATTACCGCCGTGTTCCCTGAGACCCAGGTGCAAACCTGCATCGTGCATTTGATCCGCCACAGCTTGAACTACTGCGGGTGGAACGACAAGGAGCTGGTGGCTGCCGCGCTCAAGCTGGTTTACCGCGCCGAGAGCGCGCCGATGGCACTGCGCCGGCTGGAAGAGTTTGAAGCCGGAGAATGGGGCAAAAAATATCCCACCATCGCCGCGAGCTGGCGACGAGCGTGGGAGCAAGTCATCCCGTTTTCGTCTATCCCGCCGCCGTGCGGAAGATCATCTACACGACCAACGCCATCGAGAGCCTGAACATGCAGTTGCGCAAAATCATCAAGAACCGAGGGCACTTCCCGAACGATGAAGCCGCGACCAAACTGCTGTATCTGGCCTTGCGCGACATCAGCACCAAGTGGAAGTCCATCCCGCTGAACTGGAAAGCTGCGGCCAACCAATTTGCGATCCAGTTCGGGTCGCGATTTTTTTGATTGAGCGCATGCGCTCAATCAAAAAAACAACCCAGACCAAAACATAACCAAACTCCCGAAAACACAAACTTTCGGACACGCCCGTCGGCGGTAACGTCGGCTGCCAATGCGGCAGACGGGAACCGGCGGTGCGCCATCCCGCACCCACTCTGGTTGTGGCCGTCAGGAAGCTCGGACGGCTCGTACCCATTCTGGGCGTCACCTGCGGGAGCTTTCCCACACCGGCAACCACTCTGGGCGGCACCGCACGGAGTCTCCTGCGGCATGCCACCACTATGGGTGCTGGAATGAGGAGCGGGCCTCAGGCGGCTGACACGCTGGTTTTGAGTCTGTTGAGACCTTCATCACCGAAATGGATCGTGCTGAGTTTGCCATGGTTGACAGTAGCTGAGCCGATGTGCAGCCCGAAGAGCGGTGTTTTCCAAACCACTGCAAACAATCGTCAACCACGGTCAACCACGGTCAACCAACGTCAACCTGCCCTCGGCACCGCATCGCCATGAACTGGGATGAGGGTGCCTGGGACAGCGGCACTTGGGACAGCCCGGGCGCGCCGATTTTCAACTTTCTGCCAACCAAGCAACGCAAAATCAACCATCGAACCAACACCATGAACCCAACACCCGAAGACGACGAGGTGCTCGAAGCACTCACCGAAGATCTCGCGGACGGCGCCCACGACCATGAGGTCACCGTCGGCATCAAGCAAAACACCGAGGCCGTGCTGCGCGCCGCCCTGGGCGCCGCCGTGGCGGCGAAACAACTGCACGGCGCCAAGAACGCGCTGGTGGATGAAAAATACGCCACGCTGCACACGGCGGACACGGCCGGAGAAACCGTGCTGAAAAACTGCCGCCTGCGGATGGTGAATCTCTACGGCGGACTGTACAACGCCAACTGGCAGGCGGCGGGCTGACCCAATGAATCGACCGCCATTCCGGACAGCCAGGATCAGCGCTTCAGCCTGCTCAATGGCATGAAGAATTATTTCACCACCAATCCGACGACGGAAAGCGCTGACTTGAGCGCCACGGCGGCCATCGTCGCCGCCGCGCACACCGCCATCAGCAATGCCCGCACGGCAGTGAACACGGCGGAGTTCAACAAGACCAACGCCAAGAAAACGCACAAGGACGGCTACAAGTCCCTGCGCAAGCGCGTGCGCGGCTTCATCACCGAGCTGGGCACGCTGCTGGCCGACGATGACACGCGCTATGAACTGTTTGGCCTGAACGTCCCGGCGAACCCGAGCGCGCCGGAAGGCATTCCGAGCCTGACAGCCACGGCGGCTGGCGATGGCAACCTCCACGCCCAGTGGGCCTATGCCACGCGCATGACCGGCACCCGCCTGCTGACCAAGCGCACCACCGGCGCGACGATTGATGACGACTTCATCAACTCCGGCACAGCGGATGGTCTGGAAAAGACGCTGCCTGGCTTTGTAGCGGGCGTCATCGTCCAAGTCAAAGCCATCCCCTACAACGATGGCGGCGACGGGCCCGAAAGCCCTGTGGTGCAGGTGACGGTGACATGATGCTTGTAGTTCGGGCTTTAGCCCGTTCAGGCCTTCGTCATTCGATCTCCAATCAACGGGCTAAAGCCCGAACTACGAACCCATGCCCTTCGACCCGAACATTCCTGTCGCGAACTCGCCGAACGCCTCGGCGCAGATGCGCGGCCAGTTCAACGGCCTCAAAGACCTCATCGATGCCATCCAGACGATCACGGCGGCTCAGGTGGATGCGGTGAGCACCGTTAATCCGGGCGATCCGGCGGTGGTGACACTCAACGTGGTGGACGGCACGCTTCATTTCAGCTTTGCCCTGCCGCGTGGCACCAGCGGCAGCGATGGCACTCCGGGCAGCAACGGCAGCGATGGCGGCCAGGGTCAGCAGGGAATCCAGGGCGAGCCAGGCCTGCCCGGTGCCCCCGGTGAGGTCTCGCTCCAGCAACTTACCGACGCCATCGCCACTACCAGCAGCAACAGTAACAACGTGGCCACACTGGGAATGACGGTGAACGATCCGCCGACGCAGAGCGAGGTGCAGGAGATCGCGAACAAGATCGATGAGCTGATCGTGATGCTGAGAAGATAGTAGTCCGCGAGTCTTCTCGCGGTGGAGGGACACCGATGATCTCCTCCAGCGCAGTCATGGATTCATTCAACCCAGCTTCCAGCCCTCTCTCGGCACGCGGCTGAGGAAACGGTTCGCCGCCTCGTTGTTGGTGATGCGCATGGCCTTGGCATCCCACACGATCTTGCCACCGGCGCGATGGGCGACGTTGCCGAGGTGATTGGCCTCCGTGAGCGGGCCGGCGTAGCTGAAGGGGCTGCCGGTGGGTGTGCCGTTCTTGATGGCGGCCAAAAACTCGGCGTGATGGCCGGGGGAGTCGGCGATGAAGGGCTTCGGACGCTGGAAGTCTTTGAAGTCGGCCTCGGGCAGCAGGATGTGTTTGCCGTAGTCGGAGAGCAGCATGCCTTTGTCGCCGATGAAGAGCACGCCGCTGTTCCACTTGCTGATGAAGGGATCGTTCTTCCACGCGTCTGGTTTGCTCGATCCTTGATGCCAGTGAACCTTGCACGCGGGCATGTCGCCACGCGGGCCGTATTCGTAAACAGCATGCATGGACGCTGGAGCGATCTCCGGGTGCGGCTCGGGCCCGAAGGCTTCGACGCTGAGCGGTGCGTCGAGTTTCAGTGCCCAGAACGGCAGGTCGTTCCAATGGCTGCCGAGGTCGGACATGGTGCCGTTGCCGAAGTCCCACCAGCGATACCACTTCGGGCCGGGAAAATAGACGCTGTTGTAGGGACGCATCGGCGCGGGGCCGATCCACAGGTCCCAATCAAGATAGGGCGGCGGTGTTTCGGCGACGGTGGGCCGTTCGGTCACGAACACAATGTCGCCGTTCTTCTCGGCATCCTCCTTGCTCTGCAAACCCCAGGCACGTGACACGCACACATGCGCCTCGGTCACTTTGCCAATCGCGCCACTTTGAATCAGCTCGACGACGCGGCGGTAATTCGGCATGCCGTGGATCTGCGTGCCCATCTGCGTCACCACACCAGCCCTGGCGGCAGCTTCCGTGATCAATCGAGCTTCGGCGACGTTGTGCGTGAGCGGTTTTTCGCAATAGACCGGCTTCTTCATCAGCAGCGCGGGCAAGGTGGCATAGGCGTGCGTGTGCTCGGTGCTGCTGATGACGACGGCATCGATCTCGGACGCGCTGAGTTCATCATAGAGCTTGCGGAAGTCGCGGAACTTCCGCGCTTTTGGAAATGCAGCGCCTGCGCGGTCGAGGTTCTCACCATTCACATCGCACAGCGCGATCACATTCTCACGCGGCTCGAGCGGGGGCGGCGGTTGTGCGCCCGCATCGGCCTTTGGGGCGTCTTTCTTCGCGTTGTTGCCGCGTGGCGGTGTGTAAAGCGGGATGCCGGTCAGATCCTTGATGTTTCCCGCGCCACGGCCACCGACGCCGATGAAGACGAGGTTCAGTTTGGCATTCGGCGAACGTGAGCTGACGATGGCGGGAAATCCGAACGCGGCGGCTGCGGTGGCGCTGCGGGTGATGAACTGACGGCGGGAGGAAAGGGGCTGGCTGGCACTCATGGTTGCCAGCGAATACGAAAGCTTACGCTTTCTTCTTCCCACCCGCTTTCTTTGGTTCGTTGAGCGGCTTGTCAGGATCGTACTTCGGATTGCGCTCGGGAATCTGTGCGCCGGTGTCTTTAAGCCAGGCGTCCAGCTTGTCGCGGAGTTGCAGTGCGCGCACGGAGTCATGCGGGGCACGGTTGTCGTTCTCACCGGCGTCGAGTTTGAGATTGTAGAGCTCGGCGTGATTGTCCTCATGGAACAGGATGAGCTTCCAGTCGCCCTCGCGAATGGCGCTGTAAGGCACGGCGCTGCCGGGATGGTAATGCGGGTAGTGCCAGTAGATCGCCTCACGCTTGAGCGTGCCCGTTTCGGTGAGCAAAGGCATGAGTGACTCGCCATCGACGATCTGTTTCTCCTTGAGCGGTGTCTGTGTGGCTTCGAGCAGCGTTGGAACGTGATCGTAAGTGATGACCGGCACATCGCAGGTGCTGCCGGGCTTCACCTTGCCGGGCCAGGAGACGATGAGCGGGATGTGGACGCCGCCTTCATACGCGCTGCCTTTGCCGAGGCGTGCGGGGCTGTTGTCGGTGGGGCCGTGTGACCAGCCTTCCGGACGCACGAGTTGGCTCAATCCGCCGTTGTCGCTGGTGAAGATGAAAAGCGTGTTCTCGGCGAGGTTGAGTTCCTTCAATTTCGCCCGCAGCGTGCCCACGCTGTCGTCCACGCTCTCGACGAGCGCCGCGTAAACCGGATTGCTGTGTCCGCCGGCCGCTTTTTTGGCCTGATACTTCGCCACGACTTCCGGTTTGCCCATGATCGGTGTGTGGACGGCGTAGTGCGGCAGATAGACGAAGAAGGGCTTCGCCTTGTTCTTCTCGATGAACTTCACTGCTTCGCTCGTCAGCCGGTCGGTGAGAAACTCGTCCTGCGGGCCATCGGGCAGCGTGGGCGTGTTGTAGGGCGAAAAGTAGCTCTTCGGTGATCCGCCGTGCGTGCCGCCTATGTTCACATCAAAGCCCTGCTTCGTCGGATAGAACTCCTCATTGCCGAGATGCCACTTGCCGATGCTCGCGGTGGCATAGCCGCGTGTTTTGAGCCGCTCGGCGATGGTTTCCTCCTCCAGCGGCAATTGCATCGTCCAGTTCGGAATGACGAGTCGGCCATTGTCCGGCACATGCCCGGCGATCCAGTCGGTGATGTGCAGCCGGGCAGGGGATTTGCCCGTCATCATCGCCGCACGCGTCGGCGAGCAGACGGTGCAGGCTGAATACGCCTGCGTGAAGCGCATGCCATCCTTCGCGAGCTGGTCGATGTGCGGCGTCTCGTAGTATTTGGAGCCGTAGCAGCCAAGATCGGTCCAGCCCATGTCGTCGATGAGCATGACGATGATGTTGGGAGGCGAATCGGCGGCTTGTAGAAAGCCCGCTGAAAGTACGGAAAAGAGTATGGAACGGAACATGGCAGGTTGGTAGCTACCTTGATGGACACCAAAATCTTCTTCTCAACCTAAATCGTCACCGGCTTCACTTTCCAAATCTCCTCACAGTATTCGCGGATGGAGCGGTCGGAGGAGAAGTAGCCCATGCGTGCGACGTTGAGGATCGACATGCGGGTCCAGCTTTTCGTGTCTTGGTAGGCGGCGGAAACGTGGTCCTGGCAGGCGACGTAGGCGGCGTAATCGGCGAAGAGCAGGTAGTCATCGCGCTGAAGCAGCGAGTTGACGAGAGGATGGAAGCGATCGGGCTGGTCGGGGGAGAAGAAGCCGTCGCGAATCTGCTCGATCACCTCGCGCAGTTCGTCGTTCGAGGCGCAGTATTCCCACGGGCGGTAACCGTGTGCCTTGGTCTGTGCGACTTCTGCTTCGGTGAGGCCGAACAGGAAGAAATTTTCCTCGCCGACCTGCTCGCGGATTTCGACGTTGGCGCCGTCGAGCGTGCCAATCGTCAGAGCGCCGTTGAGGGCGAACTTCATGTTGCCGGTGCCGGAGGCTTCCTTGCCGGCGGTGGAGATCTGCTCGGACAAATCGGCCGCCGGGTAGATGTGCTGGGCGTTCTTCACGTTGAAGTTCGGGAAGAAGGCCACCTTGATCTGATCCCGCACGGCAGGATCGTGGTTCACCACCTCGGCGATGGAATTGATGAGCTTGATGATGAGCTTGGCCATGTGATAGCCCGGCGCGGCCTTGCCGCCGAAGACAAACGTCCGTGGCGCGATCTTGAGCGCAGGATTGCGGCGCAGGCGGTTGTAGAGCGTGATGATGAACAGAGCGTTGAGGTGCTGGCGCTTGTATTCGTGCAGGCGCTTGACCTGGATGTCGAACAGCGTGTCTGGATTGACCGTGATGCCGGAGCGTTCCTTCAGCAGCGCGGCAAGACGGCGTTTGTTCTCCAGCTTCACGTCGCGCCATTCACGGCAGAACTGGGCGTCATCGGCGAATTTTTCGAGGTTCTTCAGCTCATCGAGGTTTTTGACCCAGCCGGGGCCGATGCTGCGGCTGATGAGCGAGGCGAGGCCGGGATTGCTCAGCAGCATGAAGCGGCGCGGCGTGACGCCGTTGGTCTTGTTCTGGAATTTTTCCGGCGAGAAGTCGTGGAAGTCACTCAGCACGCCTTCTTTGAGCAGATCGCTGTGCAGGCGGGCCACGCCATTGATGGCGCTGCTGCCCACACAGGCGAGATTGGCCATGCGCACGTAGCGCTCGCCGCCTTCGTCGATCAGCGACATGCGTGAAATGCGGTCATCATCACCGGGGAAGCGGAGCCGCACTTCATCCAGGAAGCGGCGGTTGATTTCATAAATGATCTCCAGATGCCGTGGCAGCACGCTGGAAAACAGCGGCACGCCCCAGCGCTCCAGCGCTTCCGGCAGCAGGGTGTGATTCGTGTAGCCGAAGGTTTTGCGTGTGATTTCCCACGCGGGTTCCCACGGCATGCAATGCTCGTCCACCAGCAGCCGCATCAATTCGGCGACGGCGATGGCGGGGTGCGTGTCGTTCAACTGCACGCAGAATTTATCGTGGAACAAGTCCAGCCTCTTGTTGCGCTGGAAATAGAGCCGCAGCATGTCCTGCAAGGCGCAGGAGACGAAGAAGAACTGCTGCTGCAGGCGCAGGCGTTTGCCCTGGAGAGACTCGTCGTTCGGATAGAGCACCTTGGTGATGTTTTCCGAGGACATCTTCTTCATGACGGCGCGGTAATAGTCGCCTTGGTTGAACGCGGCGAAGTCAAAGGACTCGGCGGCCTCGGCCTTCCACAGGCGCAGCAGATTCACCGTGTTCACCTGATAACCCGGCACCGGCATGTCATAGGCGGTGCCACACACCAGCTCGTCAGGAATCCAACGCACGCGATAGGCGCCGTTTTCTTCGTAGCTTTCGGTGTGGCCGCCAAATTTCACCTCATGCACGATTTCGGGTCGTGCGATTTCCCAGGGATTGCCGAATCGCAGCCACTTGTCGGTCATCTCCACCTGCCAGCCGTTGCGGATCTTTTGCTCAAAGATGCCAAACTCATAGCGGATGCCGTAGCCGATGGAGGGCACTTCCAATGTCGCCAGCGAATCGAGGTAGCAGGCCGCCAACCGTCCAAGTCCACCGTTTCCCAGCCCCGGCTCCTCCTCATGCTCGATCAAATCGTCCAGATTCAAGCCGAGCGACTGCATTGCCTGCCGCACCTGGCTCTCGATGCCGAGATTGATGAGATTATTGCCAAGCTGCGGCCCCATCAGGAACTCCGCCGAGAGATAGCACACCGTGCGGCTCTGGCGGTCCATGTAAGTCTGGGCGCTCTTGATCCAGCGCCGCAAGAGACGGTCGCGCACGGTGTAGGCGAGGGCGAGATAGTTGTCATTGCGAGAGGCAATGGCCGGGAACCTCCCGAGCAGGTAATTCAAATTATCCTGGAATGCGTCAGCGATCTGGGCCGGGTCCAGACCTGTGCGCGTGGTATCTGTTTGACGAGGAAGACCGGCGGGACTGGTTTCCTGTTTCATGGTTGGGCCACGATGCTGAGTCTCCGGTCATGGAGTGTCAATCCTCGAATTTTCAGCAAATGCCAGATGCGAAGTTAGCGGATCTTCGCGTCCGGCAGCTCGCTCTTCACGCCTTCGTCCATTGGCATCTTGTCAGTGTCGGCGTTCAAGCCTGTGGCGAGCATGAGTTTGGCGAGTTCGGCCTTCAACTCGGTGATGGTACCAGACAGCTTCGGATCATGGATCAGATTTTTGGTTTCACCGGGGTCGTTCTTGAGATCATAAAACTCAGCCATGTGCTTGTCGGGGGAGCCGTCGCCATGCGGATATTGGATGTATTTCCAGCGGTCGGTGCGCACTGCTCGGACGTTCGGAGTGTAGGGAAACTGCTTTTCGTAGTTGTAGTGGTAGAACCAGCTCGTGCGCCAGTTGGCGTCGCCGCCTTGCATGAGCTTGACCCAGGACTGGCCGTGGATTTTTTCCAAGGCGGGTGCGCCGCAGAGTTCGAGCAGGCTGGGGGCCATATCGACGGTGAGCACCTGCTTCTCGATGGTCTTCGCTTCCTTGGTGAGCTGCGGAGCGCGCACGACGAGCGGGATGCGCAGGCTGGCTTCGTGCGCGGTGCGTTTGTCCACCATGCCGTGTTCGCCTTCGAGCAGGCCGTTGTCGCCCATGAAGACGATGATGGTGTTGTCGAGCTGCTTCGTTTCTTCGAGCCACTGGCGGATTCGGCCCACGCTGTCATCGACGCTCAAGACGGTGCCCCAGTAGCCGTGTACCATGTTTTCAAAATCCTTCACGGCCTCAGGGCGGTCATCGGGGAATTTTTTCCGCCACTCGAAGAGCGGGCCGTAGATGCCGTGCCAGGTGTGCAGGCGCTGCTTCATCCATGCGGGCTTGTCATCGAGCTGGAAGGCCGTTGCGGGGTAGGGGACGCGCACGTCATCAAATGTGTGCTCGTACTTCGGCTCCGGCGTGTAGAAGCTGTGCGGGGCTTTGTGGCCGATGAAGGCGCACCACGGTTTGTCAGTGCTTTGCTGCTTGAGCCAGTCCATCGCCAGATCGGTGACGACGGTGGTGTAGTAGCCTTTGATGACCTTGCGTTCCTTGCCGTGGAGGCTCCACTCGGTGTCGAAGTATTTGCCCTGGCCCTTGTGCGTCACGAACCTGTCGAAACCGGGGCGCGGATCGTCGTTGTCCTCGCTCATGTGATATTTGCCGAAATAGGCGGTGGCGTAGCCGGCATCATGCAGCAGGCCGGGGAAGCTGGGCATGCTGGTGGGATACTCAGTGAAGTTATTGGTGACGCCGTGCGCGTGCGCGTAGAGACCGCTGAGGATCGAGGCACGACTCGGTGAGCAGAGCGAGGTGGTGCAGAAGGTATTCGCAAAGCGCACGCCTTCACTGGCGAGGCGGTCGATGTGCGGGGTTTTGACGTGTTTGGAGCCGTAGCAGCCGAGCGCATCGGGACGGAGGTCGTCGCAGAGGATGAACAGGACATTTGGCTTCGCCAACAATGACGAATGCAGAGTCAAGCAAAGCGAGCCAGCCAGCACCGCGAAGCGTGTGCTGCTCCGAAGGAGTGAGCGAAGCGAAGCAATGATGAATGACGAAAGCAGGAGGGCTAGGAGGCGAGTCATGGCGGGTGCTAACGCAGAAACTGCATTCGATTTGTCAAAAAGGAAAGGCTGCGGTGCTTGCTGCGTTTTGTTCACACCATGACCAACCGCCGCTCCTTCCTCAAACAGTCCGCTGCCGCTTCCACCGGCGTTTTCTACATCGCCAAAACCTCCTGGGCGCAGAAAAGTCCGGGTGATACCATGAACGTCGCCGTCATCGGCTTTGGCGGTCGCGGCAGTTCACACATCGGCGGCTACAAGAAACTCAAGGACGACGGCGTGCGCGTTGCGGCGTTGTGTGATGTCGATAGCAAGGTGCTCGGCAAGGGAGTGGAGTCTTTCGACAAGGAAAAACTCAAGGTCACCGGCTACACTGATCTGCGGAAGCTGCTGGAGAACAAAGACATCGACGCCGTGAGCATCGCCACGCCGAACCACTGGCATGCACTGGCATCCATCTGGGCGATCCAGGCGGGCAAGGATGTGTACGTCGAAAAACCGGTGTCGCATTGCGTGTGGGAGGGCCGTCAGATCGTCAAGGCGGCGCGCAAGTACTCGAAGATCGTGCAGACCGGCACGCAGTCGCGCTCTAGCCAAAAAGGCATTGGTGAAGCGGTCAAGTTTGTGCAGGCGGGCAATCTCGGCAAAATCCTCGTCTCGCGCGGCCTGTGCTACAAGAGCCGCAAGAGCATCGGCACGGCTGGCGGCGAGCAGCCGGTGCCTGATTCTATCGAATACGATCTCTGGTGCGGTCCCGGCCCGAAGCTGCCGCTCACGCGCAAGAAGCTGCACTATGACTGGCACTGGACTTGGGCTTATGGCAACGGCGACCTCGGCAACCAGGGCATCCATCAGATGGACATCGCGCGCTGGTTCCTCGGCGAGATGGAACTGGCGCCCAGCGTGTGGAGCGTCGGCGGTCGTCTCGGTTACGAAGATGATGGCGAAACCGCGAACACGCAGATCATCTACCACGGCTATGAAAAGGCGCCGCTCATCTTTGAAGTGCGCGGCCTGTCCGAATCCAAGGAGGGCAAGAACATGGACAAGCTCATGCAGACGAGCAAAGGCGTGAAATTCCAGCCGACTCCGGGCAAGGACGGGAAAGAAGGGGTGACTGGCGCGGGCGTGGGCGTCATCATCGAATGCGAAGGCGGCACCGTGGTGGTGCCGAACTACTCCGGGGCCATCGTGTTCGACAAAGAGGGCAAGGAGATGAAGAAGTTCGAAGGGGCCGACGATCACTTCAAAAACTTCATCAACGCCTGCCGCAGTCGCCGCGTGGAAGATTTGAATGCCGACATTCTCGAAGGCCATCTTTCCAGCGCTCTGTGCCACACCGGCAACATCAGCCATCGCCTTGGTGCGAAGGAGGCGCCTGACGCGATCCTGGAGAAAATCAAAGGCGACAAGCTCGGCGCCGAGTCCTTCGAGCGCATGAAGGAGCATCTGGCGAAGAACGAGATCGATCTGAGCAAAGAAATGCTCACTCTCGGTCCCGTGCTCAAGATGGATGGCAAAACCGAGCGCTTCATCGACCACGAAGCCGCGAACGCGATGCTGAAGGACAAGTATCGCGAGCCGTTCGTCGTGCCTGAGGAGGTGTGAACCTGCCTCACTGCACGCCCAGCAGCTCCCCATACGAGAAGTCAGACACACGCATGCGCACGCGCACGGTGGCGCCTTCCTGTAGCGGGAAGTCATGCTGGCCTTTGCCGATGAAACCCCAGATCTCTTTGCCATTGGGCAAAAGGGCGTGGCAGTTGCGAGAGTCGATGACCTCCCGGATCGTGGCCACTGTTTCGATTTGATCGGGAATCTCCATCACTTCGTCACGGGGATGGCACGGCGGGCGGGTGTTTCGCCGCTGGCAGGCGCTTTGCGTTTCCAGTCGATCTTGGCCGATTGAAAGAAGGTGCGGGTCGTGATGAGGTCCACGGCACGTTGCAGCACGGCATCCTGCGGTTTGGGTTGGTCTTCAGGCAATGACTGTCCGGCGGAACGGCGGATGTAGGAATCGAGCTCGGGATTTGCATTGGCGACGAGGGCGGCCTCGTTGAAACGGGCACGTGGCTTGTCGGTGATGGCGTTTTTGACGCTCGCGTCTTCGGTGGATTGGAACACCACGCGTTTGGTTGCTGTGGGCAGGTAAACGGCAAAATCAGGTTGAAGGCCTTTTTTGAAGACGGAACTGTCATCGGCCAGCAGAACCTCGGCGCGGGCGAAACGCAGCGACCATTCGGCATCCACCGGCACAGTTTCGTAGCGCACGGCACCACCACGGGTCGGAGCGCCGATCAAGAGCGCCTGTTTGCGCTGGCGTAGCACGGCGGCGATCGTTTCGCCGAGGTTGTTGGTTTCATCATCGACGAGCACGAGCAGCGACTGCGACCACACCGGTTCGCGGGCGTTGGTTTCGGTCTCGGACGTGGTCTGGCCCATCTGTTTCATTTTGAAGAGCACTTCTCCCTTCGGCACGAGCAGACTCAGCAGATCCGCCGCATCATCGAAATCGCCCGGTGGTGCCGGTGTGCGCAGGTCGAGGATGAGGTGCTCGACCTTCGCCTCCACAAACGCACGCAGGTGCTTCTCCACCTCGGCTGTTTCACGTTCGGTGATCTCACGCGGCCGCAGATAGGCGATTTGAGGCGTGATCAATTCGGTCTGCACACCGGTGAGCGCACCCGGCTTGGCTCCGTTGACGCGTGGCACCAGCTCAGCGCCGAAATCGAGGCGTTCGAGCAGACCGGAGAGCGCGGCACGGTTCAACACGTCGAAGGTCAGATCGCTGCTGCGGATGTACTCCTTCTGCAGGATGCGAAACGCCGTCTGGATGCCCGCCTGGCTGATGTCCTTCGTCTCCGTGCCGCTGGCGGCGAACATGGAGGAGGTGAAGGTCAGGATGATTGCGAGTCGTCTCATGCGCCGGTCTGTTGCAGATGATTGAGAGCATGTACGATGCCCGCGCCAGCACTTTGCCACATGAAATGCTGCGCGATGGCCCGGCTGACGAACTGCTTGGCCTTCGCCACGGCTTCATTCAAAGGAAGATCATGCGCGAGGCCGGTGGCGATGGCGGCGGAAAAAGTGCAGCCCGTGCCGTGCGTGTGAACGCCTGCGGTGCGCGGTGCGATATGCCAGGAGAGGTTGTTTTGATGACAGAGCACGTCGGCGGCATCACCCCGCAGATGGCCGCCTTTGACGAGCACAGCAGTGCCAAAGCGGGTGCTCAGTTCGCGGGCACAGGCTTCCATGTCTTCGAGGCTGGCGACTTCGCGATCCCACAACACGCGCGCTTCATCCATGTTTGGCGTGATCAAGGTCGCGAGCGGCAGCAGTTCATCGACGAGCGTGCGAACCGCCTCGTCTTCGAGCAAACGCCCGCCGCTGGTGGCCACCATGACGGGATCGACCACCAGTGGGATGCGGCCATGGGCGAGCTGTTTCCACGTTTCGGCCACGGCATGCACCTGCTCACGCCCGCCAAGCATGCCGGTTTTTGCTGCGGCGACGGGAAAGCCGCCAAACAGCACGCGGATTTGATCCACGATGAATTCCGCGTCCAAAAGCCGCACCTGGGAGACGATGCCGGGCGTCTCCGAGACCACGCTGGTCAGCGCGTTCAAACCGTAGCCGCCCAAGGCCGAAATGGCCTTCAAATCTGCCTGTACACCCGCACCGCAGGAGGAATCGGAGCCTGCGATGGTGAGAACGACGGGAGGGGCGGCCATGGTGGGAGTGGGCGATGGTAGGAGCCGGGGAGCTTTTTGCAAACCCGGCTTGTGGCGGCGGCGCGATGAATTAGACTTCACGCATGAATTTCGACCCGCTGCCTGGACTCACAGTCACGGTGGACAGCATTGCCTACGATCCCACGCGACCTGCTCCGCCTGATCGTCCACACCCGTTTGTGTATCACGTTTCGATCCACAACGACTCGGAGGAAACCGTGCGCATCTTTGGCCGGAAGTGGATCGTGCGCGACACGGATGGTGACACGATGGTCGTCGAGGGAGACGGCGTCGTCGGCCAGTTCCCGAATCTCTCGCCCGGCGAAACGTTCAGCTACAACTCCTATCACGTCATCAAAGTGGAAAGCACGGCCACTGGCTCCTTCTTTGGCACCACGCCCGATGGTCGCCGCGTCTGCACGCGCATCCCGCCGTTCGAGATGCAGCCGCCGCTGATGGTTTGAGTCATTCCTTCTCGCACACGATGCGGAAACCGACGCTGTCGAGGCGCACGTTGTAGGGATCGGGACCGCGAAACGAGGCCAGTAGGCGCTTTTCCCCACCCGTGCGGAAAGCTCCGCCACGCACGATGCGCAGCGTGTTGTTGGGAGGATCATACCAGTCTTCGACCCATTCCCAGACGTTGCCGGCAAAGTCGAACAAGCCGTTCGCATCCGCTGGATAACTGCCCACGGGCGCGGTGTCGGCGTGACCGTCATCCATCTCCAGCCATTTCGCATCGTAGCTGGCGCGGTACTTTTTGCCGAAGGCCTCGTCGCAGAAGTTGCCGACGTCTTTGGCAAGTGGTCGCGGACCCCAATGAAACACACCGGTGCTCGGTGGCTGCTGGTTCGGTGCCACATCAGGCTTTTCGCTCAATCCGGCCAGCGCGCTCCATTCGCGGTCGGTGAGCAGGCGATACTTGCGGCCTTCCTTTTTGCCCAGCCATTCGCAGAATGCCTGCGCATCCTGCCAGCTCACGTTGATGGCAGGATGATCGTCCGCCTGCGGGAAGTCGGGCTTCTTCCATTCGACATTCGTTGCTGCGGCGAAGGGCTGGTAGTCCTTCACCCGTGTTTCATAGCGGCAGACCAGCGCGTTGATGCTCGCGACGCGCACAAACGGCATCTCCAGGCTGTTTGTGAACGCTGTTTCGACCTTGGGCGACTGCGCACTTGCACCAAAAGCCCAAAGCAGTGTGAGGATGAGAAGCGTTTGCTTCATGGCTTACTTTTTCACCGGCTGCGGCTTCCACTCCCAGCTTTCACCGAAGAAGCCGGCATCGCTGATGCCGCCGGGACCCTGGCTGTTCTTGGGCTTGGTGAGGTCAATCACGGCCCAGTCCGGCAGCTTGGCCACTTGGCGGGCGTTGTTGAGGTAATCGTATTCGCGGTAGGTGAAGCCGCTGTTGATCACGACATACTTCATGGGATTGAGCGGATTGGGGAAGATCAAGACAGGCGCGTTGGTTGTGGCGTCATAGGTTTTGCCGTTGGCGACGAGTTTGTCTTTGGACCACTGAATCGGCAGCTTGTCGGCGATCTTGGCGAGAACCGCATTGCTCTGCGGGTCACCCCACAGCACGAGGTTGTTGGCGGCAATGTCAGCATCGCTGATGGCGGTGTCGTCTTTGACCGGTGCATCGCCACGGAACTGCCTGCGCCATTCAAACTGGGCGCGTTCCAGCTCAGCCTTGGCCCAGGCATCGACTTTCTCGCTCCAGCCGGGCTTCGATGGTTTCACGAACAGGAACTTGTCCATGAAGGCGTCGTCGATCGGCCCTTGCAGGCCATGCTTCTTCACGAGTTTGCCTGCATCCTCGTCGCCGAGGGTTTGTGTCCATTTGCCGCCCTTCATCTGGAAATGCACGAGCCATGAGCGGTCGATCTTTGGACGGGTGACTTCGAGCAGTTGGCCATCAATGCTGACGGTGGGCTTGTAGAGCAGGGACAGCGGACAATGGCCGGAAGGCATGTCGAGGGTGAAGGCGCTGATGTTTTGCAGCTTGATGGTGACCTCGGACGTGCCGGTGATGCGTGCGTGGATTCGGCCGCGCACCCAATGCTCCTGCAAGGCATCGACCGTGACCCAGAACATGCGGTTGTAGCGCAGGAACCACGTCGAGAGATGGATTTCCTTTGGCGCACGGTTGCGGCCGATGGAGGCGATGGCGGCCAGACGGCGCTCGATTTCGATCAGCGAGTCAGGATGAATCTTGTGCGCTGTCTGCGGGCCGATGATGTGCAGCAGATCGACGTTTTCACCACGCAGCGCCTTCTCCATGGCATCCGCTGCCTGCTTCTGTTTGTCGATCTCGCCGCTGTAGGCTACGGTGGGGCAGTTTTCGAGGTTCAGCGCATTGTCAGTCGCGTTATACCAGTGCCAGAGCTTCTGCTGATACCACGGCGCACCGCTCACATCTTCGTTCTGGAAGCCGCCGAGAAACTCCGGTGTCTCGGAGAAGCCAGCGCCTGGATTCGCGGCGCACCACTTGTCGGCATAATTCACCGCAAACTGCCAAGCAGCGGCACCGCCCATGCTGAAACCACGCACGATGACGCGGTCTTCGTCGATGGCATAGAACTTGGAGGCGTGATCGATGGCTTCGATCAAATCGATCTCACCGGCAAACTTGTTCGCGCAGCAGTAGCGACCATAGGGATGCAGCACGAGAGCACCTTTCGGCGCGATCTGGCCGGTTTGTTTGCGACGTTGATCGAGGAAGGCCAGTTCGCTGAGCGTTTCACCGCGTCCATGGCACCACGCATCGAGACGCACGGGCGCTCCGACGTAACTCTCAGGAATCACCATGCCGTAAGGCTGCACGGAGCCGTCGATCCTCGAGCGATAGCCGCGCACGACGAGACCCTTCTGCTTTGTCCATGGCGTCTGGCCGGTTTTGAACTGCTCCGCACGCTGCAAGCCTTCTGCGATCAATTCATCGGCGCTTTTTAGCTCCTGGAGCTTGTGAACTTCGTTGTAGCGCAGCGCCCAATCGACCGCCTTGTGATAAATCTCGAGGTCGGGCAGCAGATCGGCGAGCTGTGGGTTCTTCACCTGCGCTTTGGCAGCGTCATCAATGGCGGCGCGAAGTTTTTTCAAACCTTCCGTGAGTCGAGCGCGATCCGCATCAGGAACGGCAACGCCGGGAGGCGGAATCGGCCGCACGTCGGCGATTTGATTGTCCTTGGGGCCGTCGGCGAGTGCGGAGCTGACAGCAATGAGAGTGAGGAAAAGACGCTTCATGGTTGGAGAAGAAGGTGGGAAAAAACTATTTCTTGCGGGACGTTTTGGGTTTCGCGGCGGAGAGCAGCGGCACGGTGTGTACCTCAAACGGAGCGGCGGTGGCACTGTCGAATTCGGCGGCGGCTTCGAGGCCGATGCGGGCGATTTCCTCGGCGGTTTTGCACTTGTCATACGCGGCCTGCATGGCGCCGAGCGCGTAGTCGCGGCCCGAGCCTGCTGCCCAGAATTTGTGGAACTGCTGCGCGGAACGATATGAATAAAGCGCGAAGATGCCGTGCGGGTTTGCGGCGAGGCCATAGAACTGTGTTGTCTCATATTCCTCACCCTTGTCAGGCATCGAGGCCATGAAGTACTCGGCTTTGAGCCACGCATGCGCATGACGGAAGGTCTCGAAGATGGCCTCGCAGGACGAGAAATTGCGCGGGCGCTCGGGATTGGCGAAGTAGCTGTTCATCACCACGAGACTCGCCGAGGTGCCGGTGAGACCGATGAAGGTATCGCCGATCTTGGTGATCTTGGTTTTGTTCACGACATGCTGGGCTTTTTGACGCAGCGAGCCGAGACAACTGAGCGTGTCAGCGCCGACACAGGCGACGCCGTTTTTCTGGGTGACAACGATGGTGGACATGAGGCGTGATGAGTAGAGGGCGCGAAGGAATCACGCAACCTGCAAACACCACGCTATCCGCGACGAATCTCCGAGCCCTTGAAGCGGATGCTGAAGCGGAAGACCTTCTTCTTGCGGCACTGGATCTGGCCGGTCTGCAGGTCAAACAGCTCCGGGATCTCAATGCGGTGCAGGTCCGCCGTCGCATGGAAGCCGCGCTCGGAGAAGATGTCGATCAGGATGGCGAGCGCTTCAGGGTCGTGGAAGAGCTTGTTCTCTGAGTTGATGTCCGCACGGCCGGAGATGGCGTGACGCACGATGATGGGCATCATCTTCGTCTCGATGAAACTGACCACGTCCTGCATGAGTTCGGGCTTCTCCACCTTGTAGGCATCCAGACGGCGAACGAGATCCTGACGGGCGTGGCGGATGATCTCGCTGGCCAGTGGCAGTTTGCGCAGCAGGTCGAAGGTGCGCGGGTCGAGTTCCAGCGAGCTTTGATACTCCAGCTCCTTGACGATGTTTTCCTGCACCAGCTCCAGCGGGGCCTGGGCGTTGATGAAGTGGTAGTGGAAGAGCGATTTCAGCGAGACGAGCGCGTCGTAGGTCTTCTCTTTGAAGACCTTGTAGCGATTCCGCGCCAGCGCCGGGTCGAAGTCAGTGGCACGCTCTTCCCAAAGCTCGCCGAGGCCTGAACTGCGCACCTCCGCATTGTGCGCGAGCACCTCCTGGCCGCGCTTGAGCTGGCGCGCGATGCTTTCGGTCTCATCGACAAAGAGCACCATGATATGGAAAATGGGCTGCTTGAAGTGCGCGGCCTCGGGTGTGTCGGAGAAATCGCGGCGCAGGCGCATCATTTCATCGAAGAGCATCTTGAGGCACTCCACCTGCACCTTGGTGCGCGGGAAGCCGTCGAGGATCGCGCCGTTCTGCTGCTCGGGTTCGAGCAGCTTGCGAATGAGGATGCCCACCACCTCACGGTCGCCCACCATGCCACCCTGCGACTTCAGCTTCTGCGCTTCGGGGCTGTCGAGCAGGGCGCTGACCACGATCGGCTGGGCCGTGATGCCGCGCAGCTCGCGGATGAAGTCGGTGTTCGTGCCTTTGCCCGCACCCGGTGCTCCGCCCAGCAGGATCAGCTCCTTTGGGAAGCGCAGGTTCTCGCGGCCGTAATCCGCTTCGAGCTGTTTCCAAACGTGGTTGAAGATGAGCTGGGCATCTTTGATCTCCAAGTCCGCCGGTGCGGCGGGTTTGGGGGCGGTTTCAGGCGTGGCGGGCTGCATGGGAAGGGGAAGGCTTATCGACTGCCGGGACCGCATGTCAAATACCAGCCGCCTCGGCTTCGTGTGTCACTCGAAGCTGTTTTGCGACTCCTAGCCCTTCAGCGTCATCAGATAGGCGAGCAAATCGGCCACCTGCTGGTCATGCAAAGTATCCAGCAGTCCTTCAGGCATCAGCGAACGACGAATGAACTTCGTGGAGCGGATGTCGGGTTTGTTGACGCGGCGGTCGGGAAGGCCGGGCTGGCGGATGATGGTGGCCTGCTTGTCTTCACTGACGAAGAAGGCGTCGATGAGGTCGCCATTCTTCATTTCGACGCGGAAGATGCGGTAGCCGGGCTCCATGGCCGCGTTCGGCGTCAAAATGTTGCGCAACACGGCCTCCAGGCCCATCGCGCCTGCGCCGGAGAGGTTCGGGCCGATTTGTCCGCCCGCATTGCCGATCTGATGACAGGCGATGCAGAGGGCGCTGAGGACTTTGCCGTTGGCGGCATTGCCTTTGGGCGCGAGGGCGGAGAATTTGGCGAACTTGGCGTCGAGGGCCTTCGCCTGCTCTTCGGTAAGCAGCGGCGGGGTATCGATGGTTTTGGCGATGCGGGCGCCTTGGCCGAGTTTTTCCCCGACTTTGAGATAGGTCTTATGGGACTCATGCGACGCATAGGACCTATCGAAGCCACTGCGGATCTCCGTGGCGCTGCGGGCGGTCTTCCACACCCGAAACTCCATCATGGCTCCCTCCGTGCCCTGCTTCGGACCACTCCAGCCGATTTTGCAGTTTTCCCACTTCGCGGGCGCAGGCTTGCTGCCCGTGGCATCCAGTTCGCCGTTTTGGTAGATGCGGATGATGCCTTGGGCATCGCGGGTGACGGCGAGGTGGGTCCAGAGATCGGGGGTCATGGGTTTGGTGGCCACGCAGACGTCGTGCAACTCAGAGCCGGCATAGACGCGGAATTTGCCGCCGAAGAAATTCATGTCCACGCCGCCGCGCACGCCGAGGAGGCTGTCTTCATTGCTGATGCCGGGCGCGAGCCGCACCCAGGCCTCGACAGTGAAGGGGCCATCGAGTGTGATCTTCGAATCGACCCACGCAGTGTCCTGGCCGTCGAGCAACAAGACCTCGCGGAAGATGCCGCCGAGCTGCTGCTGGAGTTTGGTGATGGCAGGATCATCGCCGAGCACGGTGGCGAGTCGTTCGACGGTGGGGCCGTCGAGGTCGGCCTGCGGCAGCGTTTTGTCGAGCAAGGCGGTGACGATGGTCTTGGCACCGGCTTTGGTGCTGGAGAGAGTGTTCAGCGCGGTGCGGCGCTGCGTGGGCTGGAGGTTCGGGTAGAGCGCGAGAAGCTTCGTGGCGGCATCGGGGGCGCGAGAGGCGGCGAGGGTGGTCACCGCTTCCTCACGCACGAGCTGATCGGGATCGGATTCCGCAATTCTGGCGAAGAGTTCGGCCTCACCGCTGCGGAGTTCGCGGAGGGCGACTAGTACCGCGCGTGCGCCGCCAGTCCCCGATATGGAGACAGAGCTAGCTCCGCTGACTGGCTGCTTGAGCATCGCGATGAGATTGCCTTCGAGCGCGGTGAGCTGGAACCCACCGATGATCTGGAGCGCAAGGCTGCGGACAGGAGTGTCCGCGCTCCCGATCATGCTTTTCGCCGTCTCCGTGAGCAGCGGAGCGATCTTGGCGGCATCGAGTTTGGTGCGTTGGGCGAGAAGCTTCTCGGCGACGGCGGCACGGGACTTTTCGTTCGTGAGCAGCGCTTGGAGAGCCTCGCCGACACCGGCTTCGGCGGGGAACTGGGCGAGGCGGAGGAGTTCCTCGTCATTCGGGGCGCGGTCGAGCTGCGGCAGCAGTTTGGCGACGCGGGAAGCGCTGGCCTTCGGCTCCAACGCGAGCGAGGCGAGCACACGGGCCTCCACGGGCAGTTTCGCGGCGGCTTCGGAGTCGAGGAACTTCGCGACGACCTCGGGATGACGCTCCAGGAACATGCGGACGAGGAAGCGCTCGAACTCGCGGTCATAGGCCTCGCGCACGGGGATTTGCTTCGGGGCGCGTGAGGATTGGATCGTGGGGCCTGGGAGGCTGGGTTTGGCGAAGGCCAACAAGAATGTTAATGTCTCGTTCTGAGCCCTAAAATCACCACTCTCAATTGTGCGCAACAGTTGACTGACTGCACGAATCACCATGCAGCGTGTGCTGCTGCTGGTGGATGTGGCTAGTTTGGCAAAGGCGGCGCAGGTCTCCACTGATGTCCAATTGGGATCCTCACACGCACTTACGATCTCACGATCTAAATTTGAAGATTTTGTCTCTGGCCAGGTCGGGAGTCGTGATGGTGAATGAAGCTCAAGTTGGTCCAACAACGGAAAAGCACCCTTATTATGCGGCCCAACCTCCCGGAGCACCCAGAGAGATTGAATGCGCTTTGAAGCAGCTGCGGCCTGCGAGTGAAAAAGGCTAATGAGCTTCGACACGTCGCTTTTAGGCTGAAGTTCTTTTTTCTTCAGCTTATCGAGAAAATAAACTGACCAAGCCTCATCCCATTCGGCAAGTGATGGACGATCGGCCAACGTCTGCCACGCGAGATGTGCCTTCGCGGCGGGCTCCGTGCCAAGTATGTCGATGAGTTCGTCGGCGTTGAGTTTGGTGAAATCAGCCACTTCGGTCTTCGCGCCCTTAGGCTTCACCCGCCAGATGCGTCCCCGCGTCTTGTCGCGATCAGGATGTGCACGCGGCACTTCGTTGTGGGAGATGATCTTGTTGTACCAATCGACGATGTAGATGCAGCCGTCGGGGCCGTTGGTGAGGGCGACGGGGCGGAAGAAGGGATCGTCGCAGGTGATGAGGTCGGGGAGCTGGGCGAGCTTCCAATACGCGCCGTCGCGATGCATGGCGATGGTTTGAATCTTCGAGATGATGGGATTGGCGACGGCCATGACGTGGGCCGGGACTACAGTACTCTGAGGCACTGCAGATGGCGAGAGCGGTCCGCTTTCGATGAGCGCGAGACCGCTCAAACCGGTGCCGCCCATGCGGACATCAGTCATGGGCGGGAAATCGGGCTGGTAACTTTTTTTGAGCGCCTCCATGCCGCCGGGGTAGTAGGCGTATTCGTGGAAGGGCATGACGGGGTAGCCGTAGTCGTTGGCCTCCTGGATGAAGGTCTCGCCTTCGCCGGTGATCACCAACCCCCAGATGTTGTTCGGGCCGGTGCTGATGACCTCGAATTCGCTGCCGTCGGGTCTCATGCGGGCCATGCTGCACTTGGGCCAATCGACGACGACATCGCTGCCGGGTTTGTGGACTTTGCTGTTATTAAAAAGACCCTGCGCCATCCAGATCCAGCCGCCGGGTGCCCGCGTGAACTGATGCGGAAAGAGATGCGAGTCCTGCACGCCGAAGCCGGTGAGCACGACGTCGAAGGTGTCCGCCTTGCCGTCGCCGTTCGTGTCTTTGTAGAGCTTCAAGTCGTGGCCGTGCTGGACGTAGCAGGTGTCGCCATTGCCCCAGGGCAGGATGCCGAGCGGGATGGCGAGGCCGTCGGCGAAGACGGTGGCGTCGGTGAGTCCACCCTCGGGAATCTTTCCGTTCAAAGACTCCCGAGGATAGACGAGCACCTTGTCCTTGCCTTTGCCCGCATACACCGCCTCGGCGGCGGCGGGGTTCTCATTGGAATCGACAGGATACTCCAGCGCGGTCTGCGTCCACATTCGCCCTCGCTGGTCAAAGTAAACGCTGACGAATTTGCCGAGGCCCTCGCTCTCCTGCACGACGAGCTCGATCTCGTAGCCTTCGGGCAGGTGGAACTTCTTGAGTTGCTCCTGAGCGGTGAGCGCAGTGCCTTGGACGTTGTTGTAACTGATGTCGCGCTTCGGTGCGGTGGCATTGGCTTGTGGCTTCGGCGGCAATTTGGCCTTCATGCCTTCGAGGCCGCCGATGCTTTTCCAAGTGGGCGCACCGGGCGTGGCGGGCAGTTCTTCAATGGTCACGTCTTTGACCTGCACGAGACAAACGCCGCCGCTGTGGACCTGCGGGGCGATGTGGCCGTCGAGGGCGATGTTGGGATCGGTCTCGGTGTAGTCCATGCAGTGGACGCCATTGATCCAGGTCTGGATGCGCGGGCCTTCAGCGCGGATGACGTATTCGTTCCAGCCAAAGACATCGATGGCCTTGTCGAGCGCGGCCTGCTGCTCGGGCGTGGGTGCCCAGATGACCTTGTTGCGGCGGTGCTCGTCGTAGATTTTGCCGAACCAGCCCGCGCCGCAGTCCACCTGGTAGCCGCTCATGGCGCTGCCGTCGCGGACGCTGCGGATCTGGATGCCGCTGTTCAGCATGCCAGTCTTCGGATCGCCACTGACTTTGATTTTGAGCTTCAGCTCGAAGTTCTGGTAGGACTTCTTGGTGCTGATGAAGTCGTTCTTTTTGATCTTCTCCGTCGTGGAGCCGCCGGTGATGACTCCGTCTTCGACACGCCACATGGCGGGATCAAAGTCCCAGCCGTCGAGGGTTTTGCCGTCGAACAAGGAAACCGGCTCTGCGAAAGCCGATGTGGTGAGCAAGAATGCGAGGAGTGGTAGATGGCGCATGGTGGGAATACGAGGTTGAGCACGCAGGCTAGCAGGATGGCATGCACGCTGTCATGCCTGAAATGCACCTGTGCGTGACATCATTGAGGAACCGCGATTAAATGAGCCCTGCATGAACGACGAACTCCACGAAACCACCATCGACGGCCCGCGCACGCGGCGCTGGGTGGTGGAGGCGCGGGAGTGTGTGGAGATGACGACGCACCGCATCGCACGACTGGGTATGGATGAGACGCTGCCGCCGTATCGTCGCGTGCGGATGACGCCGGAGGGCAGTTTTGTTTTGGCCTGCGTCAGCGGGGAAGGGGAGATCATGCTCGATGGACGCTGGCAGCGGGTGAAGCCGGGCATGGTATGTCTGGCTCCGCCGCGAGTGTTGAATGCGTTTTATGCGAAGAGCCGCGAGCGCTGGTGTTTTGCGTGGGTGCGCTACGACGAGCCGAGTTTTGTGACGCCGGTGGTCGGCGCGGCGTCGCCGGTGATGCCGACGGCACATGCGGATGAGATCGTGCGCATCATGACCGGTCTGCGGGCGGAATGGGAGGGCGAGCGTGAGGCGCGACTGATTCATCACTGGCTGGAACTGCTGCATGCGACGATCCGCCGCATTGCTCAGCCATGGTGGCGGCAGGAACCTCGCGTGGCGAAGCTGTGGGCCGATGTGGAGCAGGATTTGATGCGCGACTGGACCCTGGTTGAGCTGGCGCATCGCAGTCATTGCAGCCCCGAGCACTTGCGCCGCTTGTGTTTGAAGGAACTCGGCCGCAGCCCGATGCAGCATCTGACGTGTCTGCGTATGGAGCAGGCGCGTCGCTTTCTGGAAACGGAGAACGACAAGCTGGAAGTCGTCGCCGCGAACGTGGGCTATGCGAACGCAGCGATTTTTTCGCGTGTGTTCAAGCGCTGGGTCGGCGTGGCTCCAGGGGAGTATCGTGGGAGAGTGTGATCCATCCATGCCTGAGGCGATGATCTTGTACAGACCGGCGCTCTGACATGCCGCTGTGATTTCATTGGGCTCGACAGGTTGCGGGTCTGCGTTCATAGGCTTCGCTCCTTCATGGAGTCTTCTGCCTCATGCCCATCTGTCACAGCACAGCCGCGCCACTTGGTGCGCTATTTCATGGTGGCTCTGAGCCTGGCGGTGATGCTGCATTTGTTGTTCCTGGGCTTGCTTGTCATCGTGGTGGAAATCGGCGAACCTGCGCCGCAGGCAGAAATCCTGGCGTTCACGCAGGCGGAGACGCCTGCGCAGACACCGAATGTGTCAAAGCCCATGCCGGCCGACGCGCTGGCGATGCCCCCGACTCCTCAAATCCAGGACTCGTCAATCCACGGCACCATGACGCTGCCCAGGCTGGCGATGACCGTCTCTCCAACGATGAGGCTGGGGGAGGCGAAGCCGATCTTCAATGGCGGTGGCGGCATGGGCGTGCCGCTGGCGATGCGAAGCCGCGGCAACGTGGACAATCGCTTGAAACTGCTGACGAAGAGAGGCGGATTGCCGGGGGCCGAGGATGCGGTGCAGCGGGCACTCGACTGGCTGGGACGCATGCAGAATGAGGACGGCTCCTGGGGCAAGACTTACAAGGTGGCGATGACCGGCTTCGCAGTGCTATGCTTTCTGGGACACGGGGATACCGTCGATTCGGCGAAATATGGTCGTGAGGTGACACGGGGCGTTCATTTCCTGACGGAGGTGTCGGCAAAGAACGAGGGGCTGTTGGCAACGGTGCCAAGATCCAACGGCGCCTGCTATGAGCACGGGATCGCCACCTATGCGCTGGGTGAGGTGTATGCGATGGCGAGGTTTGGCCAGAAGGACCTAGGGCCGGTGGTCGAGGCCTTTGACAGCGGGGTGAGGATCATCCTCAAGGGGCAAACGGAGGCGGGCGGCTGGTTATACAACTACCGCCCCGGCCCCAATGGCGACATGTCGGTCACGGGGTGGCAGTACCAGGCATTGAAAGCCGCGCGGCAGACACGTCTGAATTTCCCGACGCTGGAACAGCAGATCCACAAGACCGAGCGCTTTTTGCTGCACATGCGAGGTCCGAGAGGAGGCTTTGGCTACCAAGAGCCGGCGGACAGGGAATCTCTGACAGGTGCCGGTGTTCTGGGACTGCAAATGTTCAATCCTCAGGAGCACCGGATGGCGATCATTGAGGGGTTGCAATTCATCCTCAGCGGCCAGGGGAAGAAGAGATGGTCTGGGGCCGATGTGTATGCCTGGTACTACAACACGCAGGCGGCCTTCAATTTCGGCGGGACGGCCTGGGAGCGTTGGAATGCCATCTTTCAAAAAGAACTGCTGCAAAACCAACAACTAGACGGCCACTGGAGCCACCGCTCCGCCAGCAAGGCGAAGTTCGACTCCGACCTGTTCTGCACCGTGCTTTGCACACTGATGCTGGAGGTGTACTACCGCTATGAACTTCCACCGTCCGCCACTCGTTAGGATCAACCCGTCGTCCGCAATCCAGAGGCGATGGCGTTGATGGAGATCAGCAAATCGGAGACCATCGCATCGGCAGCTTCGGTTTTGCCAGCGGCGGCGAGGGCACGCCAGTCGCGCAGCAGGGCGATCTGCTGATGGTGCAGCACTTTGAGAGGTTCTTCGCGAATGTTCAGGGTGTAGGCGAGACGCGGGCGGCGTTCTTCGAAGGTGCCTTGGAACAGGTCGTCGATGCTGCTGCGCGTGGCTTCGTATTCACTGAGGATGGTGCCAAGAAAGCGGTCACGTACAGCGGTGTCTTCCACGAGATCAGCGTAAGCACGCATGAGGTCGGTGTTGGCGCTGACGAGGGAGCTTTCGATGTTCGTGAGCACGTAGCGCAGGAAGGCGGAGCCGGGGAGCGCGGCGGCGAGGGTGGCGTAGCCCGCCGGGTCGTCGGTCTTGAGTTTTTGCAGCGCGCTGCCAGCGCCGAACCAGCCGGGGAGGTAGAAGCGTGATTGCGTCCACGAGAAGACCCAGGGAATGGCACGCAGATCATCGAGTGAGGCCTGGCCGGTGCGGCGGGCGGGGCGTGAGCCGATGCGTGAGTTTTCCAGCGCATCGATCGGCGTGGCCTGCCGGTAGAACTTCATGAAATCCGGCGCGTGCAGGAAGGCGCGGTAGGCATCGCGGCTGGTGGAGGCGAGTGTGTCAAAGAGCGCTTCGAGTGCGGGATGCGCGCGGGATTCGGTGCTGCGATGGCGTGCTGTCGCAGCGGTGGCGGAGGCGATGAGCAGCTCGGCGTTGTACACGGCGGAGCCGATGTGCGCGTATTTTTGCGCGATGGTCTCGCCCTGCTCGGTCATGCGCATGCCACCGCTGAGGGAGCCATGCGGCAGTGCCTCCATGAACCAATGCGTGGGCCCTGCGCCGCGTCCGACGGTGCCGCCACGGCCATGGAAGAAGATGGGACGCGCGCCGTGCTTGTGAATGGTCGCCGAAAGCTCGCGCTGGGCACGATGGAGAGCGCACTGGCTGGCGACGATGCCGCAGTCCTTGTTCGAGTCGGAGTAGCCGACCATCATCTGGAACACGGGTGTGCCGCCGTTGCTTTGCGCGTTGAGGCTGCGCCGCGTGACGGGATGCGCGAGGAAGGACTCGACGATGCCGGGACCGGCTTCGAGGTCGCCCATGGTTTCAAACAACGGCACGACAGGCAGCGGGCAGACGAGGCCTTCAGCGGACCATGCCATGAGTCCGGCCTCGCGGGCGAGGAGATAGACGATGAGTAGGTCTTCGACGCGGCGTGTCATCGACACGATGAGCGAGCCGAGTCCGGCATTGCCAAACTGGTCGCGATGTTCTGCCAGCACGCGGTAGCAATCGAGCACCGTGTCGGCCTCAGGGCCGGCGGAGATGCCGGGGGAGAGGAAGGGACGCGGTGAGGCGAGTTCACGGTCGAGCAGCGCGCGTTTTTGCTCGATGCTCCAGTCGATGAAGGAGCCTTCATCGAGCAAGCCGGCGGCACGCAGCAGTTGATCGAGCGCCTTCTCGTGGAAGGCGGAGTTCTGGCGGACGTCGAGCGCGGCGGAGTGGAAACCGAAGGCGGCGAGGTTGCGGCGCAGCGGCACGATCTGCTCTTCCACGACGGATTTGGCTCCCACATCGAGCAGGGTTTGCGACAGCGCGTCGAGATCGGCGCGGAGTTCGTCAGGCTGGTTGTAAGCGGCGGGCGAGGCGGGTTTTTCGATGGCGAGGAGGACTTTCGCCCGCATGAGGTAAACTGCGGCGCGCCAGGGCTCCTCCTTGTTGCGCTCCAAAATATAGGCCGTGTCGATCTGCGGCTCGTTTTGCAGTTTCGCGGCGAGCAGTTGGATCAAATTCGTGAGCCGGTGCGGCGTGGTCTGAAACAGCGAGCTGAGCGTCAGATGATGCGCGAGGGATTCGAGCGCCCGGCGTTGCACGCGCAATGCATTCTTGCGCAGGGCCTGCAAGGCGTGGCGCGTGACATCGGCGGTGACGAAGGGGTGCCCATCGCGGTCGCCGCCAATCCATGAACCGAAGCGCAGCAGCGGCGGGAGCTGGTCGATTTGTGCGGGATCGTATCCTGCGGCCTGCCAGGCCTCGCGCAGATGCACGTGAGCACGGGCGAGCGCCTCGGGAAAGACCTCGCGCAGGTAGTGCAACGCGTTTTGCAGCTCAGCCTCGATGCTGGGGCGGGTGACGTGGATCTCGCCGGTGCGCCAGAGATTCTCGAGCTGGGTCTGAAGCTGCTTTTGCAGGCGGGCCTGCTCACGCGGCGTGTAGGCCGGGTTCTCATGCCGGTTCATGAGACTGTAGATCTCGCGGTGCAGGTCACGCACAGTTTCACGTTTCGCCTCGGTGGGGTGCGCGGTGAGCACCGGTTCGACGCATACCTCTTTGAGGGCCGCGAGGATGTCGGCCTGATTGAGGCCGAGGGTGTGCAGTTGCTTCAAGTTGTCCGCCCACAGGCCCTTCTCGGCCTCGGGTCCATGTTTTTTCTCGCGCAGCCGGCGGATCTGCGAAGCGGCGCGTTCCTCGACGACGTTGAGAAGCTGAAACGCGATGGAGTAAGCCTGACCCAGGGAGCGATTCGTCTTTTGCGGCACACCCGTGCCGATCCAAGGCAGGCAGGCGGCCAGTTCCGGCTCGCCAAGCTGCTTCAGCACGGCGGCGAAGGCATTCATGAGGAAATGCAGGTCGTCTTGGAGGAGCTGGAAGCCGTGGTGGCGGAGATTGGGCGCGGGAGTTTCGGACATGGCTGGAAGGGACGTTTGTCAGAGCAGGATTGGTGCCTGTTTGGGCAATGACCTGCCCGCATTGCTACGCGCCCGCCTGCAACGCTATGCGTAGCATTGCGGGCAGGAAGCGTTGCAGGCGGGCGAATGCCGAATGCTGAAGGATCAGGCGAAGATCAAGCGGCAATGCTTCGGACGGCGAATCAGTAGCAGATGGCAGGGGCTTGCGCCAAAAAGTCTCCACATTCCATTGTCGGAGCTTCCGTGACCGGAATGTAGCCGCCGCAAGCCGCTGTCGGAGCTTCCACGGCCGGAATGCAGCCGCCGCAAACCGCTGTCGGAGCCTCCATGACCGGAATGCAGCCGCTACAGGGCGGTTCGCAGCATGGACGGCGTGGAAGAACCTCGCCCGCGCCGGTGGCACCCCGCCAGCGACGGGCGCGCCCGTGGACCCGGTGTTTCCCACCGAGGTCACCGCCGTGGCCTTGGGCATCGAAGTGCGCTTCCGTGCGCTGGTGAAGGCGATCAAGACGCACCCCAACTACAACGACTCCATCGGCCAGGTCCTCGGCATCGAAGGGCCGGTGCAGACCGGTCCCGACCTCAGCATCATCCAGCCGATCATCGACGCCATCCTCAGCGGCAACGCCGTGCAGATCGGCTGGGGCTGGGGCGGCCACAGCGCCTTCCTCGACATGCTGGAACTGCAAGTGGACCGCGGCAACGGCTGGGTCCTGCTGGCCTACGACACCACGCCGAACTACACCGACACCACCCCGCTGCCCGCCACGCCGACGAAATGGAAGTACCGCGCCATCTACCGCGTGGGCGACCATCAGGTGGGTGTGTGGAGCAACACCGTGGAGATCATGGTGGGTGGCTGAAGCGAAGCGCCAAGCCGCGCTCCGAATCCCAATGGCCTGCCATGCGAGTGGCAGGCCATTTTTTCCCCAAGCTGTCCTGTTGCAAATAACAAGCCTCTTGCACAGAACCGACATTTTTGCGTAGCTTTGCACCAACAAAACCGTCGGCTATAAAGGCGTTGGGACAAATCCGACAAATCTGCTCACCATCCACCTGTTAGGCGACATCCACGCACGCTCCTGAAATGCACCCAACACTCGCAAAGATCGGATATGCGCCTTCCGAGTGCCCGACGCTTCACGCTTTGTAACATGCAACAAACACCAACACCTGGTCGTTCTCCAATCGTCATGAAAAGCAACAGCTTTATTTCAAGCACCATTGCCATTGCGATGGTCATTCTCGCATCAAGCATCCTGGCACAGAATCCGAAGCCGTTGCCCAAACCATCGCCCTCTGAAATCAGAGTGCTGCCGTTTTGTGGGACAAAGAAAGACCTGAAGATCGATCCCAAAACCAAGGGGATATTTAATGAACTATCGGTGACGAAGAGCGGCCGGATCCGTATCCATGGAACGAAACAGGATGACAGTGGGAGAATTAATGGAGAAGTGGTTTACCACATCGGCAAGATCGCCTTGATCCCAACCGATGACAGGACCGGCAAATTGGTGGCGAAACTGGGGTCGCAACAGTCAGTCCGCCGCTACTTTGTGGCACTTGAAATGGAGGACAAGCTTCAGACAGAAGAAGTCACGCTCACGGAGGGCAAGATCTATGATTGGTCCGTCAAGTCTGAGAATGGAAACACCACCTTGAAAATCACTGCAGGTCAGGCGGAGGTGGCAATGATCACGGCTCCTACGGCTCAAGTCAAAGGCGCGGGATTTGCAGTCACTCTCCGGTTTACCAAGAATAAGGCGGACTTGGAGGTGGAGTTTGATTGAGACACAATCGCGTGGTCATACCAGCGGCTTTGTGGGCAGCAGTAATGTTGGGACTTCGTGGGTATTTGAGACATTCCTTGCATGAGAAAAAGATCAGCTGCTGCTGGCGTTGAGGCCGGTTGGGACCATCATCACTCATACCATCTTCTGCCATGAACTGCCGACTTCTTTGCTTTGCCTTTCTTGTTGCCAAAATCGCCGCCGCCTATGCCGTGTCCCCTGAACTGGCCGCCTTGCAGCAGCAATATGCGTTCGCTGTGGCCGAGCGTGTCACGATCCCGTATGACGTCGGAGTCGAAGCTTTGAACGCCAAATTCCTGACAGCGCTCAGCAGTGCCGGCGATGAGGCCAAGAAGGCGGGCAGCTTGCCTGAGGTGCTTGCGATCGAGGAGGATAAGAAGCGCATCACCGGCAAGCGGTCACTGCCTGACAAGGATGATGAAACGACACCGGCCTCCCTGAAGAAACTCCGCTCCGTTTACCGGGCAGAGTCGGCAAAACTCGCCCAGCAGCACCTTGCTGCCCAAGCCGCCCTCTTGCCCTCCTACACCGCGAAGCTGAAGGAACTCGAAAGCACCCTGACCAAGGGAGACCGTTTGGAGGAGGCGAAGGAGGTCATGCAGTATCGCGAAGGGTTGGGGACGTTGGAGGCTCCCTTGATGGCTGGCAGCCATTCAACCAACAGCCTCGGAATGAAGTTGGTGAAAGTCCCCGACACCGATGTGCTCTTTTGTGTCCATGAGACCCGCAGGCAGGACTATGCCGCATATGCGGCAGACGTTTCTGGTGTGAATGACGCATGGAAAACGATGCAGAAAGATGGCGTCACTATGGGAGACAGAGACGACCACCCTGTGGTGGGGGTGAGTTGGGAAGATGCACGGAAGTTCTGCGAATGGCTGGGCAAGCGGGAAGGCAAGATATACCGGCTGCCAACGGATGAGGAATGGAGCATTGCTGTCGGACTTGGCAGGGCAGAGAAACGGCCTTCAGGGATTACCCCTCAGATGCTGAGTGGCAAAGAAACGACCGAGTTTCCCTGGGGTGGCAGCTTTCCACCCCGCACAAAGGACAAGGCTGGCAACTTCGGCGGCATCGAGTATCACGAGAAGTTTCCCACGCTGCCGTGGCTCGAGGATTATTCGGACGGTTTTGCCACAACCTCTCCCGTGATGAGTTTCAAGCCAAACAAGCTGGGACTGTATGACATGGGCGGGAACGTGTGGGAGTGGGTGGCGGACTGGTGGGATGCAGCGCAGAAAGATCGTGTGTTGCGCGGTGCCTCGTACTACGGCTGTGACCGCCTTCGCCTGCTCTCATCTTACCGTTTTCCCCAACCACCATCGTTTCGCGGTACCAGTCACGGGTTCAGGTGCGTGATGGTGATGCGTTGAAGCGGGTGCCTTGAGTTGGTGCTGGAAGCGAAAGAACCGTAGCCTGCGGGATCTCGGCAATTAATTCAATCCAGCTTCAGCAAGGCGTTCCTTCAGGTCGCTGGCAAGGAGGGCCTGGGTGATGGGGTCGATGCGGCCTTCCATGAACTGATCGAGGTTGGAGCGCACGCGTCCCGCGTGCTGTCTTCAGCGTCCGCGCTGAAGACGGTTCCAAGACTCGGCTTCGTCGCAGAGGATCAAGCTGGGAAAGGCTCGTCTTGGGACGATTTCCCGCGAGGACGCGGGAAATGGCACGCGAGACGCGTGCGCTCCCGTTTAGTTCAGCCCCGCTTCGGCGAGGCGTTGAGCCGGGGTCAACGGTAGCGGCCGTAGTGACCGTAGTAGCGGTTGTCGTAGCGGCGGCGGTTGTGGTTGTTGGCGATGCCGTAGGCGATCAATCCGACGGCGGCGGCGCCGAGGATGGCGGTGCTGGGCTCCACGACCTGACGTGGGCGACCGTGGGCGTCATACGCGGTGGTGCAACTGACGCCCAGTGAAAGCAGGAGGCCTGCAAAAACGAGACGTTGGAGGGTTGTTTTCATGATCCGTGAGACGCGCGGAGGGCGGGAACTATTCAGATGAAGACGAGGGAGAAAATGGAAATGGGAAAGCAGAAAGCAGAGGGTGGAGCGTTGGCACGGCGGAACTTCAGCGCTTTTGCTGGCGTAACCCGAGCAAACGGTGTTAGGAATGTGTGACCACATCCCACAGCACCATGGCGACACCCAATTACAGTTTCGAGAAACGGAAGCGCGAGCAGGCCAAGAAGGCGGCGAAGGAAGCCAAACGGCTGCGGAAGGCCGAAAAGACCACCACTGCGGAGACTCCCGGGGTTGTGGAGGAGCCTGCGGCAACGTCGTTGAGCGTCCCGCTCAACACGACCGGAGATGCCTGAGGCCATGTCTCCCAGCCTGCCATGGTTGCTGGTGTTGAGCCTGCTGGCGAGCTGCCTGCTGGTGGCGCAGGAGCCACCAGTGAAGAAACGTAAAACGCCGGTTCCCACCTATGAACGGGTCCACTACGGCTCGCATGAGCACCACGTGCTTGATGTGTGGGTCGCGGATTCCCCGATTCCGACGCCGGTGCTGGTGTCGATCCACGGCGGCGGATTTCTCAATGGCGATCCGTACATTGAGCCGCCGCTGCTCAAGCTGTGCCGGAATGCGGGCATCTCGGTGGTGGCCATCACGTACCGACGCACCAACGAGGCCATCGCCCCGGCGGCGTTCCAAGATGCGGCGCGGGCGATCCAGTTCATCCGGTTCAAGGCGAAGGAATGGAAGCTCGATCCGCAACGGATCGCGGCGCGGGGCGAATCCGCAGGTGCCGGCATCTCGCTCTGGCTCGGCTTTCACGACGATCTGGCCGATCCCGACAATGCCGACCCGGTGCTGCGCGAATCGACGCGTCTGACCTGCATGGTGACGTTGGACGGTCAGTGCAGCTACGATCCACGGTTTATTCGCGACCTGTTTCCCGGCGTGGACATTTACAAGAACCCGGCGATCTCGAGCCTGTTCGGCATCGACATCAACAAGCTGGACGAGCTGCCTGAGGAAAAGCTGAAGCTCTTTGAGGAGGTGGCCGCGATCAACCACGTCACGAAGGATGATGTGCCGGCGCTGATGGTGTACACGCGGCTGCTGACCACACCGCCACGGAAAAGGGCGCGGGCACGCATCATCCGCTGTTTGGCCAGAAGCTGAAGGATCGCATGGATGCCGTGGGCGTGGAGTGCCGGCTTGAAACGGGCGTGACCAGTGAGAGCAACCGCTGGCCTGCCCTGGCGCTGGAGTTTCTGCAGAAGCATTTTGACGCGACGCGCTGAACCGGGCGAAGACAGGAAGCCGGGGGATGACAGCGGGTGCTGCCGGAGGGCTGTGAATGTTCAGTCGCCACGCCACCAGGAGCGCCAGGTTTTGCGGGGGCGTTGTTCGCGCAGGGATTGAATCGGGGCGCGGGGGAGGGCAGGGTTTTCGCTGACAGCGGCTTCAGGCGCCAAGGTCTCGGGGGCGGTGAGGTTGGCGGCGAAGCGAGGCGAGATGGGTTTGCCCTTGGCGATGACGGTGGTCTGCGTGGGCGCCCGGGGGCGCAGGATGATCTCGGCCTCGATGACGGGACCGAAGGGCGGGGGAGGTGTGACGGCGGCAGGGGCCGGGAGAGGTGATTCCGCGAGGGGCTGCCAGGGATCGTGCGGCACCCCGGTGAGCGGCGGATCAAAGGAGGCTTCCCCCGGTGCGGCGAGCTGCACGGGAATCTCCATGACTTCCACTTCAAGGGGTGCTTGAGGCGGCGCTTCCGGTGCGGGAACTGCGGCGGGTGCCGGCGCGAGAGCGGGCGTCAGGTGCACGACGGGTTCCACGGGTGGCGCGACTTCGATTTCATCCGGGAGGGCGCGACCTTCAAACACGGGGGCAGAGAACACGGGCGGCGGCACGGGTTTTTCCATCGGTACAGGAGCGGCGGTGAACATGCTGCTGACCGAAGCCTGTGGGGCGGGGGATTCGTGCACACTGGGCAGCGGTTCGATGCCGAGAAGCCATGCAGCGTCCAGGGTGGGGCAGGATTCGGTGGCTTCGAGGGCCTGAAGGGCGGGAAGATCGGGCTCGTGTACGATCACAGGCGGCGGAGGTGCGGCCACATGGCGCACGGGCTCGGTGAGATGGGCGAAGGACTCGCGCGATGGTGGAACGGCGGTGTTTTCCTCTGCGTCGTCGATGAGAAGCGACTGCGGCGTGTAGTTGTCCTCGGGTTCGAAGCTGGCGGCGGACGGGAGAGGCAGTTCGATGACAGGGGCCTGCTCTTCGCGTACGATCTGCCGTGTGAGCCACTGCTCGATCTGAGTCTGCGGCGCCATTTCCGGCGGTGGCGGAACGGGCTCGGGCGGACGCGGCGGCGTGGTGGTTCGCGACGCGGGGGCTTTCTTTTGATTGAGCAGGGCCAGCGCGGCGGCACCGGCGGCCAGGACGAGCGGTGTTTTGTTCAGGCGTGTGGCGATGAGACCGCCGAGGGCGGTGGCCGTGAGGAAAGCCAACGCGCCGGGCTGGTGGCCGGTGCGCGGTGGTTGGTCCGTCGGAATACCCTCTGAAGCCGTGCTCATCCGTGAATTGACACCGAGGTTAATCCACCGTGGCGGATGCGGCAAGACGCATCTGTCCCGCAGGCATCCGTATGCGGTTACTTGTTGCTGTCTCCGCCGCTGGCGGCGGCGAGGCCGGCGTCTTCGGGCGGGAGGAAGGCTTTGAAGCGGTTTTTATCGATGGCCTTCATGTAGGCCTCCATCGGAGTGACATAACCGTCACGCAGCTTCTGCCAGATGGCCTCGTCCATGAACTGCATGCCCTGGGCCTTGCCGCCGATGATCACGTCGTAAAGTTTCTGGGTGGCACCTTCACGAATGATCGCGCCGACGGCGGGGTTGGACACCATGATCTCATTCACGGCGGCGCGGCCCTTGCCGTCCGATTTTTTCATGAGGAGCTGGGCCACGACGCCTTTGAGCGACGCGGCGAGCATGGTGCGCACCTGGCTCTGCTGGTCGGAGGGGAACACGTCGATGATGCGGTCAACGGTTTTGCGGGCGTTGTTGGTGTGCAGGGTGCCGAACACGAGCAAACCGGTTTCCGCCGCAGTCAGCGCGAGCGAGATCGTTTCCAAGTCGCGCATTTCACCCACGAGCACGATGTCGGCGTCTTCACGCAGTGCAGCACGGAGGCCGTCGGCGAAGGAGGGGGTCTGGATGGGCACCTCACGCTGGGTAATGATGCTCTTCTTATTGCGGTGCACGAATTCGATCGGCTCCTCAATGGTGATGATGTGGCGTCGGAAGTTGATGTTGATGTAATCGAGCAGGGCCGCGAGCGTGGTGGATTTGCCGGAACCGGTGGGGCCGGTGACGAGCACGAGTCCGCTGCGCATGTGGCCGAACTCCTTCACCACGGGCGGAATGCCGAGCTGTTCGAGGCTGGCGATCTTGGTGGGAATGATACGGAAGACAGCGGCGTAGCCATGCTGTTGCCGCAGGTAGTTGCAGCGGAAGCGGTTGTCCGAGTCCATCTCGTAGGCGAAATCGAGGTCACCTTTCTCCTTGTAGCGGTCCCAGGCGCGAGGTTCGCAGATCTCGCGCATCATGGTCTCCATGAGGCGCTCGTCGAGGATCTGGTCGGAGATGGGCTTGATGCTGCCGTGCACGCGCACCTTGGCGGGCTGCTTCTGGCTGAGGTGGAGGTCGGAGCCGCCCAGTTCGATGAGCTTTTGGAAATATTGGTCAATGATTGGCATGAGACGTTCGCGGTTGGCGGTTGGCGATGCAGATCCTCAGGACTCGAAGAATTTCTTCATGATGACTTTGTCCTCGGCGCGGGATTCGCATTCCTCGCGGTTGATGAGGCCGGCGGCGTAGAGATTGCGCAGCGAGTCATCCATGGTGATCATGCCGACGCTTTTACCGGTCTGCATGACGCCGGCGAGCATGTAGGTCTTGCCTTCACGGATACAGTTGCCAACGGCGGGCGTGTTCACGAGCACTTCGAGCGCCATCACGCGGCCATTGCCGTCGATTTTGGGCACAAGCTGCTGGGAGAGGATGCCACGCAGGGATTCGGACACCATGATGCGGATCTGATCACGCTGGTCGATGGGGAATACATCGAGCACACGGTCAAGTGTGCGGGCAGCGCTGCCAGTGTGCAGGGTGCCGAGCACCAAGTGGCCCGTTTCTGCCGCGGTGATGGCGAGCGAGATGGTCTCGAGGTCACGCATTTCACCGACCATGATCACGTCCGGGTCTTCACGGAGCGCACCGCGCAACGCGGCGGCGAAGGAGGCGGTGTGGGTGTGAACTTCGCGCTGGTTGACGTGACAACCCTTCGGTTCGATGACGTATTCAATCGGATCTTCGAGCGTGATGATGTGGTCCTGGCGTTCCTCATTGATGGAATCGACCAAAGCGGCGAGCGTGGTGGATTTGCCGCAGCCGACGGGGCCGGTGACGAGGATGAGGCCGTTGTGGAAGCGGGTGAGCGTTTTGGCGGTGTCGGGCAGGCCGAGTTCCTCGACAGATTTGATCTGTGTTTTGATGACGCGGAACACCATGTCGATGCCCAGGCGCTGCTGCACCACCGAGGAGCGGAAGCGTCCATAGTTGGGCGAGTAGGCGAAATCGACATCGCCGCGTGATTCGAGCTGCTTGGTCTGTGCTTCGCCGAGGAATCCATAGGCGAGGCGGCGTGTGTCCTCGGGGGTGAGGATGGCTGCATTGTTCCAGATAGGCTGCAGATTGCCGTAGCGCCGCCAGACGGGCTGCGCGCCGGTGGCCAGATGGAGGTCAGACGCGTCATACTCCATGCAGAAACGCAGGTAATCGTCCACGGAGCCTAAGACAGGAAGGAGATCTTGGGAGGGTTGGTTGGGGTCGGACATGAAAGGTGATGACGCTAGACTGTTCCGGCATCCGGGCCGTTCGGAGAAACTTTCTGACGCAGGTAAGATTCGAACAACTGGGAGCCGTAGTTCAGGATGGTCTTACGACCGAGAGCCAAAAGCGGGCTGAGCAGCAACGCGAAAAGGCCGCGATTCTTAGCCGTGGCAAAGAAGTTGTCACGCCGGTTGTTGGATTCTCCCGAAGGCCAGGCGAGTTTCAACAACGCCAGTCCCGCCAGAGCGGCACCACCGATCCACAGGGCGCGATGCTTTTCGAAGCTGCGGGTGATCACCGCGCGCGGACTCCACTCCTCCGCTGCCAGCGAGGCATGATGCGCCAAGGAGACGCGTGCGTCCTCCAGATCGCGCAACACCTGCTGCTTCGGAGTCAGTTGTTCCTGTTGCTGGCGAGCCATTCGCGATCCCGGCGGAATTGGTTGAAGGTTTCCTCGAAAAGCCGCAGGCCGCGCAGCCTGGATTTCAGTCCGGCGAGGAAAAGCAGTCCGAGGAAGAGATGAATGCCGGCTCCGACGAGAGCCACGCGAGTCCAGTGCCAGCCGTTGGATTCCGCGATGATCCACACCAGCGCGGGAACGGCGAGCATCCAGCCGATGATGAACGAGGTGAGCGCCAGCATGAACATGCCGGTCAGATTGGACAGCCGTGTCCCCGCCTCCTGCCCCTCAATTTGCAGCAGGCGCCCGCGTGCTTCGACGTACAAGGCCACAGCACGCAGCAGTCCTGACGCGCTGGCGCGTTCCTCGGGTGCGGGCGGCGTGCCTGAATTCATGGAGGCGGATGCGCGAGATGAAAAATCAACGGCGCAGGATGGTGCCGACGACGAAACCGATACCGAAGGCGGTGAGCAGGGCTTGCAGCGGCTTTTCACGGGCAAATTTCTCCGCCTCCGAGCGCAGATCCGCATAACGCTCGCGTGCTTCACTGAACGTGTGGTCGGCGAATTCACCGGCCCTCTCCTTGAGGTCCGTGGCTTTCTGCTCGGCGGTGGCGCGGAATTGCTGCGCCCGGGCTTCGGCGGCGGTGCGGAATTCGGAGGCCTTCTGGGCGGCGGCGGCGCGCAACTCCTCGGCGGCTTTCAGCGCGCTGGCTTTCGCGGCTTGGAACGGATCGTGCGGTGTGCTGACGCCGAAGGGAGATTCTGCGGTGGGGTTCTCAGTCATGGTGCGAAAAAGGGTGAAGTTTCGTGCAATGCCATTCGCATGGTGCGCACGGCCTTGCGGTCTCGAATAAAGGCGGTCTCGTCACATTGGCGAGGGGAAAAAAGCAGTTCGCTGATTTCTTCACTCAGGCGCAGCGTGTCGTTCCACGCGCTCCATTCTTTCGCGCGGCAGGCTGTCTGCGCCGTGCCAGAAGCAGGGCGCGCTGAAGGGCGGCGTTTTGCTGCCTGCCGATGACAATTTCCGTCCTGGCGGCGGCCAGTTCGTTTTCGAGCGCCTGAAGACGCAGGGTTTCCATCGCGGGAAGCGAAGGCAGGGAAGATGGCGGGGGCTTGATGAAGCCTGCGGGCTTGGGCAGCACGCCGGCCTCCGACAAGGCGGCGATAGCGGGCATGGTCACGACAGGTTTGGCGGCAAGCCGGGCTTCGAGTTCCGTGATTTTGGCGAGAGCCGAGGCAAGCGACTGCTCCTGCGCGGCATCCAGGAGCTTCTGGGCGTGCAGGTTGCCCTGTTCGGACTGCATCAGGCGGTGCGAGAGTTCGATGCGAAACGCATCGAACTGCCGCTGTGTCTTCGCCCGCCAAGACATGGCGTCATGATGGATGGCGGTGATTTCGACCTGCTGTTTCACCGCCTGCTTTTCCATCTTGGTGGATTCTAGGCGCATGCGGCGGTTGGAGCGCGACAGCAGGAACATGCGGATCAGCCCAATCAGGAACAATCCGCCGAGAATGCAGAGACCGATGAACAAGAACTGGACATCCTGAGGCAGAGTCATGTGCATTGTTGTTTATGCAGCAGATGTCGTTCCAAATCAATCAGGCTTCCAGTCCTTCGCTTTGGCGAAATTTTAACGCCGCGCCGTAGTTGCCTGAGCCGCCGAATCAGGAAATGGCAATCGCCGGCACTGGCGGCACCGCCTTTTCCTCTGGCGGCTCTGCGCTCGGAGCCGGAGATGGCAGAGGAGGGGGGGCGAAGGCTTTTGCCACGGCAGGCTTGGCCGCATTTTCATAGCGCATCTGGATGTCCTGATAGCGCTGTTCGGATTCGGCGAGACGATTGGAAAACTCAGCGCGAAACGCGTCGAATGCGCGCTGGAGTTCGCCACGCCAAGCATTGGAGTCCTGACGCACGGCGAGGATTTCCTGATACTGCGTGAGCACCTGTTTCTCCATCTTGGCAGTGCTCTCACGGAGCCGATTGTTGGTGCGCAGCAGGAAGGTGATCCGCACCATCGCGATCAGCAGCAGGCCGCCGACGATGCAGAGAGTGAGTTTCAGCGTGGGTACATCGAGTACGATCTGAGGAAGGGACATGAGGTGATTGTGAGCACGTTCCGTTCCAAAATCAATCTGGCTTCCCCGCTTTCATCTTAGCCCTCTTTTTCGGGCCTTTGGCGGCGGCAGGACCTTTCCAGGTGCCGACGGGCAGCACATTCGCTCGTGCGGCCCATACCTCCCAGCTTGCGGCCATCGTTTTCATGCGCTCCGGATCGCCTGCGGCCAGATCATGTTGTTCTGCACGATCCTGGTCGATGTTGTAGAGTTCCCAGGGCTTGTTTTCCTTCGCCACAATCTTCCACGGGCCGAAGCGATGAGCACGATTGCCCTCGTGCTCCCAGAAGATGGAACGTACGCCGTTATCCCTGCCCTGAAACGCAGGAATCAGGCTCACGCCTTCCATGCGTTGAATTGTCTGCCCTTTGAACTCAGATGGATAGGTCGCGCCGGCCACATCGACGCAGGTCGCCATGAGGTCGATGAGATGACCGGTCTGCTGTTCGATCTTGCCGTTCTGTTTGGCTGGTATGCCCGCCGGCCAGTGGGCGATGAGTGGCGTGGAGATGCCACCTTCGTGAACGTAGTGCTTGTACTCGCGATGCGGCGTGTTCGAGACGTTCGCCCATGCTTCACCATACGCGATATAATCGTTCGGCCCGCCGGGCGTGATGCCCTGGCCCTGCTTTACCGGCTGACCGTCGCGTGTTTGCTTGGGAATGACATCCAGCCGGATCGCGTCCTGCACGATGGCGGGAAAAACCTGGGAGTTGGCTGCCGGTGGTTTGGTCTGGCGACCGATTCCCTCCTGGCAACCGCCATTGTCCTGTAGAAACAGAATGAGCGTGTTTTCAAGCAGGCGATGCTTCTCCAGCGTGCCGACCACACGGCCGATGCCCTGATCCATACGGTCGATCATCGCCGCGAAGACTTCCATGCAGCGTGCTTCCCAGGCTTTGTCCTTCACGTTCGACCAATCTCCGACCGTGGGGGTAAGTTCCGCGTTTTTTGCGATCAATCCCAGTTCCTTCATGCGCAGAAACCGCGCCTGCCGCACAGATTCATAGCCTGCATCATACTTGCCGCGATATTTCGCGATGTCCTCCTCCAGCGCATGCATCGGCCAGTGTGCCGCCGTGTAGGCCATGTAGAGGAAGAACGGCTTGTCCTTCTGATCACGTGCATGTTCGTCGATGTAGCGGATCGCATGGTCGCTGATGGCATCCGTATAATAATAGCGCTTCGGCTGGTATTCGGGATCGGTGAAGGGCGAGATCATTATGTCATCACGTGTCAGTGTTCCAGGGTCATAAAAACTGCCCGCGCCGGTGATCGTGCCGTAGAAGCGGTCAAAACCGCGCTGCAGCGGCCAGTTGTGCTTAGGCCCCTCCGGTTTTGCATGCTTGGTCACATGCCACTTGCCCACGGCATAAGTCCGATAGCCAGCCGGTTTCAACGCTTCCGCAATGGTGACGCAGCGGTTGTTCAGATCACCGCGATAGCCGTCGTGACCGCGATCCTCCATCATGTGGCCGATGCCCGCCTGATGCGGATACAGTCCCGTCAGCAGCGAGGCACGCGTGGGGCAGCAGCGCCCGGTGTTGTAGAATGGATTCAGCCTCACGCCGCCCTGCACCAGCCGGTCGAGGTTCGGCGTCTGAATTTCTCCACCGTAACAGCCGAGGTCGGAGAAGCCCATGTCATCTGACATGATGAGGATGATATTCGGCGCCGCAGCCTGAAGTGAGTTTGCAGCGATCAGGACGGAAAGAAAGGAACGCAGGAGCATGGCTCACCCCAAACGATGCCTGCCTGGTGATCTCACACTCGGATCACGATTTTGCCGAAGTGCCGGCCGCTCTCCATGCGCTGGAGGGCGGCGTGGGCGTCGTCGAACTCAAAGGTGGAGTCGATCACCGGCTTCAATTTCACCCGCTCGATCTCCGCGAGCATCTGCGCAAACATTTCCCGCGATCCGACATAGATGCCGTCCAGCCGGATGCCTTTGCGCAGGATTTGCACCGTCTGAATCTCGGCACTGGTACCGGTGAGAACGCCAATGAGGGCGATATGGCCGCCGAATCGTGTCGCTTTGAGCGAGCGGTTGAGCGTTTCGGCACCACCGATCTCGATCACCTTGTCCACGCCGCGTTTGCCGGTCTGCGCCAGCGCCCAGTCATCCCAGGCGGGGTCGGTCTTATAGTTGTGAACGGCGTCGGCACCGAGTTCGAGAAGGCGTTGCGCTTTGTCATCGCTGCTCGTCGTAGCCAGCACGCGTGCACCGGCCAGTTTGGCAAACTGAAGGGCAAAAATCGAGACACCGCCGGTTCCGAGCACCAGCACGGTTTCTCCGGCCTTCAAACCGCCACGCACATGCAGCGCATCCCAGGCCGTGACCGCCGCGCAGGGAAGAGTGGCGGCTTCTTCGAAGGAAAGGTGTGCGGGCACCGGCAGCAGGCTTTCGGCACGAATCACTGCCAGCTCACGCAGCATGCCGTCCACCGCTCCACCGAGAGCCTGCGCGGCATGCGCCTGGCTGTACTCACCTTCCAACCAGGTGGGCATAAAAGGGCACACCACGCGATCTCCCGGTCGGAAGTTGGCAATGCCTTCGCCCACCGCCGTCACTTCACCCGCACCATCCGAGCATGGAATGCGCGGAACTGGCCCGCTGACTCCCTTGATGCCCATGACGTTCATGTAGTCACGGTAATTGAGGCTGACGGCCCGGACCCTCAACAAAACCTCGCCTGCGCCGGGTTTGGGGTCGGGCAACGCCACGGCTTTCAAGGAACTCAGGCCGTCGGTGCTGGTGATTTGATAGGCTTTCATGGATTTGAAAGCGAAAGGCTAGCGGAACCAGCAGTTCCAACAAGACAGAAATGGAGCCTCCAACGCCAATGCTCCTAGGACACTTGTGGGGGCTGATTGAGGAGAGAACTTTTTTCCAAATCCTAGGTGTGAACAAATCACACTACAGCGAGGCAAATCCTTCGCTTTCAAGGCGAAAGTGGCCTTCGAGTGTCGAAAATGAAAGGGAAGTGGGCATGCCGGGCAGCGGCTGGATAATGCGTGTTGGGATAGGGAATGTGTGGATATAAAGCGAAACAGCAAAACCTGCTCGATACCCGCCTCTCCAGCCACTTTGGAAGGAGTTGCCATCGTTTTCTACTTGTTTGCCTGCCTGGGAAGGGGGCTTTGAGTGTGGTGTGATAAGGTTACACAATATGATGAAATTCAATGGGTTGGATATATGATCAGCATCAATTGATGCTGATCCGAGTTCCATGCCTGACTTGGATGTTCCACAATCGGCACGTGTCGAAAAGGACACGCAAAACTTCGCTTGATTGACGTTCCACGATTCAAAAACAGGCGTTCCACGCTCGGCATTTTCCACCTAAAGCTAAAGAGGTGTCTGTGTTTATCTCGATGCCGTTGGCACACAGGGGCTCAGGAATGAGAATTCGCAGTCTGATGTGAACAACCTGTCAAGAAGTGCGCTCAGCGAAGGGGAAAAATGCGAACAAACGGCTTCTGGGGTGACGTGGTGTATGTGGCTTCTTTGCCATGCTGGTTTTGCCATCCCTTGGGCGGGTTGAATGAGCGGGGGCATCCTCACTGTGTGTTCCACGGAAACTGGCCTGTCTTCGCCCGGACGAAGCTGCCCTAGCGGGCTTCAGCGGCCAGTTTCTCGATCCATTTGCCCAAGTCGGGCGGACGGAAGGTCTGCATGCGCCTGAGCAGGGCAGGCCCATCACTTTCGACCAGCACGCATTCCGCATGCTCCGGCTTGAGGAAGCCGGAACGGCTCATATGGGCGATGAACTGGATCAAGCCCTCAAAAAAACCGCCTACGTTGAGCAGGCCCACGGGTTTGTTGTGAAAGGCAAGCTGCAACCAGGTCAGTGTCTCAAACAGTTCATCCAGCGTGCCGAAACCGCCGGGCAGCGCGATGAATCCATCGCTCAGGTCGACCATCATCTGTTTGCGCTCATGCATACTGCTGACGACGTGCAGCTCGGTGACGCCGCCATGGCCAAGTTCCTTTTCCATGAGCGCCTGCGGGATCACGCCGATCACCTCTCCGTTCTGCGAGAGTGCTCCGTCCGCCAAGGCTCCCATCAGACCGATGTTTCCGCCGCCATAGACGACTCCAATGCCGTTGCGGGCCAGAAACGATCCCAAATCATGCGCGGCGGCACGATGCCTGAGATCGTTTCCAAGATTGGAACCACAATAGACACAGATTCGGTGCAGCCGGGACATGCGTGCGATGATGAATGCTTTCTGCCGCAGTGCAAAGGCTTGCGCTCAAGGAGCGTTCTTCGCTAGGCTATTCCTCATGAAACAGACACGTCGCTTCTTCCTCGCCTCTGCCACCGCCCTGACAGGCTGTTCGCTCCTTCCCTCCGTCCGCAAGGGAAACTGGACCGACGCCCATGTGCATGTGTGGACACCGGACGTTGAAAAATACCCGCTCGCCCGCAGTTACGCTGTCAGCGACATGCGTCCACCGAGCTTCACGCCGGAACAGCTTTTTGCCCACTGCAAACCGGAGGGGGTGAACCGCATCGTGCTAATCCAGATGAGCTACTATCAGTACGACAACCGTTACATGCTGGACATGATGCGGGCGCATCAGGGCGTGTTCAGCGGCGTGGCAATTGTGGACGAGCATGCGGAAGGGCTGGTCGGCACGATGCGCGAACTGGTCAGGCAAGGTGTGCGTGGTTTCCGCATTTATTCCGGCAAAGAGAAGAATTTGTCCGAGTGGATCGGTTCCTCAGGCATGGCGACGCTTTGGAAAACGGCGGCTGAATTGAAGGTGAGCGTGTGCCCGCTGATCAATCCCGATACGCTGCCGTTGATCGATAAAATGTGCGAATGGTATCCTGACACGAGTGTCGTGATCGATCATTTCGCCCGCATCGGCATGGCAGGGTCCATCAAGGATGGCGAAGTGAAAAACCTCCTGCGGCTTGCCCGCCACTCCAGGACGCATGTGAAAGCGTCCGCCTTCTACGCCCTAGGTGCCAAAAAAGCGCCCTATCTCGACATGGGGCAGATGATCCGCCAAGTACGTGATGCCTTTGGTCCGCAACGCGTGATGTGGGCCAGCGACTGTCCGTTCCAGGTCGATCCCGGGCACAACTACCACAATTCCATCGCTCTGATTCGTGATCGTCTCGATTTCCTGAGCGAGCAGGACAAAGAGTGGATGCTGCATGGCACGGCGGAGAAAGTTTTTTTCTCGACTGCAGCGGTTTGAGTCACAAAATAGCCCCTTCAGGTGCGCTGAAGGGGCTGTTTCGGGAAGACTGGTCAAGAGACGAAATCAGGCGGCGGCGGCTTCAGCACCTTTGTGCCCCAGCTGCTTCACGGCGAGATTGAGTTGATCATATTCGATCGGCTTCTTGATCACGGTGACAGGGCCGTGAGAGAGGATACGGCTGAGAATTTCGCTATCAGGGTAGCCGGTGATCACCACGATGGGCAGATCAGGATAAAGCGCCTTGAGCTGCGAATAGACTTCGTCACCGGGAACATCCGGGAGCTTGAGATCGAGGAAGACAAAATCGAATTTTTGCTTTTTAGCCATCGTGATGGCTTCAGCACCAGTGCCGACGACAAGTCGGCCGAAACCGGCTTTCTTGAGGAACTGCTTGAAGAGAGCCTGTAGGGCGGGATCGTCATCGACGACCATGACGGTGGGCTGGCCGGCTTCCTCCTCTTTGCGCAGTACGTCGCGGTCTAGAAGGCTGCGCTTGATGCGCCAGCGACCTCCGATTTGTACCGCAGGCAACTGGCCGCGCTGAACGAGGTAATAGACAGTGGGAAGAGGAATGCGGAGGTATTCCGCAGTCTCTTTCACGGTCATGAGTTCGGGTGCTGCTGGGTCGGCCATAAGGTTAGTGGAGTGAGTCTTGGAATCAGAGAAAGAGTTATTCAAAAATGGAAATTGAGTCTCGCTAGTGGGTTGTTAACAACACTAGTTTATAATTTCTATTATTACAAGATGTTTTTCTGTCTTCAGGGAAATGATTGGGCGGAGATAATTGGTAGATTTGCGAATTGCAGTCACAATTGCAATCCAAAAGTGAGCAATATATGAAAAACTTCGGAAATCCTGAAGAGATCCATACAATTGACCTCAAGCCAGAACACGAAGAATCAGGCGCGAAGGATAGAGCCAGTCCATGCTTCAACCTGTCTTCGTCATGGCTGCTACGATGGCTCTTTGAAATGTGGAGGGCATCGCAATGAAGGCACAGAAAGCACCATGCTCCCCATGGTAACCAATTTGCCAATCTGCGTCGCTTCGCCTAGATGCATGTTCTCATGTCCGACTCCATTCCCAATGTCCTTGCTGAACGCTACGCTACCGCCTCCATGCGCGCTCTCTGGTCGCCAGAGGGAAAGGTCAGGCTTGAACGCGATTATTGGATCGCTGTTTTGAAGGGCCAGCGTGATCTTGGCATTGGCGTGCCAGATGGCGTGATTGAAGACTACGAGAAGGTCAAAAATCAGGTCAATGTGGCTTCCATCATGCAGCGCGAACGCGTTACCCGGCACGATGTGAAGGCGCGCATTGAAGAGTTCTGCGACCTTGCCGGTCACGAGCATTTGCACAAAGGCATGACCAGCCGCGACCTCACGGAGAATGTGGAGCAGCTCCAAGTCTTTCGTTCTCTATTAGAGGTTCGTGCCAAAAGTGTTGCTGCTCTCACTGGGATCGCCCGGCGGGCCGCCGAAACCCGCGACATTCCTCTTACCGCACGCACACACAATGTCGCCGCGCAAGTCACCACGCTGGGCAAGCGGCTGGCCATGTTTGGCGAGGAAATGCTTCTCGCCTTCGGCGATCTGCAGGCGCTCATCGCCAGCTACCCCGCCCGTGGCCTCAAAGGCGCCGTTGGCACCCGCCTTGATCAGATCACGCTCTTCAATGGCGACGCCACCAAGGCGACTGAGCTCGAAAACCGCATCCTGCATCATCTCGGTATGCCTGCCGCGTTCAACGCGGTCGGCCAAGTCTATCCGCGCAGCCTCGACATGCAGGTCATCGCCTCTTTGTGCCAGGTTGCCAGCGGCCCGTCCAGCTTCGCTCGAACGCTGCGCCTCATGGCCGGCCATGAACTTGCCAGCGAGGGCTTTGCCAAAGGCCAGGTCGGTTCTTCCGCGATGCCGCACAAGATGAACAGCCGTTCCTGTGAGCGCATTAACGGCCTGCATGTCATTCTCAAAGGCTACCTTGCCATGGCGGCCGGCCTGGCGGGTGACCAGTGGAACGAAGGCGATGTCTCCTGCTCGGTCGTCCGTCGCGTCATGTTGCCGGATGCCTTCCTCGCCATGGACGGCCTGCTCGAAACGCTTCTCACTGTTCTCAACCAGATGGAGGTTTTCGAAGCCGTTGTTGAGCAGGAGCTTATGCGATACCTGCCTTTCCTGCTGACCACCACGGTCATGATGGAGGCCGTCAAAAAAGGCGCGGGCCGCGAAACGGCTCACGAGGTCATCAAAGAGCACGCTGTGGCCGTCGCCCGCGACATGCGCACTGGCAAAGTCCGCGAAAACGACCTTCTGGATCGTTTGGCGCAGGACAGCCGCCTCAGCCTCACTTCCGCCGACATGCAGCGCCTTGTTGCCGCAGGCAAGGCGAATGCGGGCGACGCCCCACAGCAGGTGGATGCCTTCTGCGCCCGCGTGCAGGCGATCTCGAAAGAGTTCCCGCAAGCTGCCGCGTATCAGCCGGGTGTGATCTTGTAGCCTTACGAAGCCGTTTCGCCGTTCTTCGGTTCGCGCACGACACGATCAACAGCGTGTTTGGTGATGATGTTCCCCTGGGACTCGCGGCCTTTGATGGCGATGGAGTTGAAGGGGAACTTGATCGAGAGATTGCGCAGGTAGAGGGCGGGCTTGAGGTGGACGATGACGTTCTGAGCGTTGGACTCCTCCTCAGTTTCGTGGCGGATGAAATACAGGACGGCAGAGCCGGGCGTGCCCTTGGTGAGGGCGTATTCTTTGTCACGGGTGATGCCGCCGACGCGGAAGCGTTTCGCCATGAGGCTACCTTGGCGGCCGTCGCGGTAGATCATGGTATAGATGGCGGTGTCGTCTTTCTTGAAGAGGTTTACGTATTGCGGGTTCTTGCCCACGAAGAACTTCGGCGCGGCCTTGGTGACGCTCATGGAGCCCTCACGCGTGAAGAAGATCACATCGTCGAGGCTGGAGCATTTGCAGATCGAGTCCCCTTCGCGTTTCAGGCCTGTGCCGGCAAAGCCTTCCTTCGCGTTGAGGTAGAGTGTTTCGCTCTGCACGATGACTTCGGCGGCGGCGACACGGTCGAAGCTGCTGATGACGGTGCGGCGCTCGCGGCCCGTACCGTAGGATTTCTTCAACTGCTCGAAGTGCGCCACGGTGAACTTCGTGAGCTGTTTGAGGAATTTCTGCACCTGGGTGATTTCCTCCTCCAACTCACGTATCTGCGTGTCGGCTTCGAAGCTGTTGAACTTGGAGATGCGCTTGATCTTGATCTCGGTGAGGCGGGCCACGTCGTCGTTGGTGACTTCGCGTTTGAGCAGGATGAGGTGCGGTTTGAGGCCTTTCCAGATCGCTTCCATCACCGCTTCCCACGTTTCACACTCTTCAATGCGGCGGTAGATGCGGTTCTCGATGAAAATCTTCTCAAGCGAGCTGAAGTGCCATTTCTCATTTAGCTCGCCGAGCAGGATTTCGAGTTCCTGGCCGAGGATCTTCTTGGTGTTCTCAGCGCTGGCCTTGAGCAGCTCGTTGACGGAGTAGAAACGTGGTTTGTCGTCCTGAATGACGACGGCGTTCGGAGACAGCGAGATTTCGCAATCGGTGAAGGCGTAGAGCGCCTGGATGGTCTGCTCGGTGTCGGTGCCGGAGGGAAGTTGCACGACGATCTCGACTTTGTCGGAGGTATTGTCGTCTACGCGGGCGATCTTGATCTTGCCCTTCTCATTGGCGGCCACAATGCTGTCCATCAAACCGCCCGTGGTGGTGCCGAACGGAATCTCGGTGATGACGAGCATGTTTTTCTTCGCGCCTTCTTCGATCTTCGCCCGCACGCGGATACGCCCGCCGCGCATGCCGCCGTTGTAGTCGGTGGCGTCCATGATGCCGCCGCTGATAAAGTCTGGCAGCAGATTAAACTCCTCACCACGCAGCGTAGCGATGCTCGCATCGCAGAGTTCGATGAAATTATGCGGCAGAATGCGGCAGGAAAGACCCACGGCGATGCCTTCGACGCCCTGCGCAAGCAGCAGCGGAAATTTCACCGGCAGTGTGACCGGCTCCTTGTTGCGGCCGTCATACGAGGCGGCCCATTCGGTGACTTTCGGGCTGAAGACGACATCCAGCGCGAACTTGGACAGCCGTGCTTCGATGTAGCGTGGCGCGGCGGCGTTGTCACCGGTGAGGGTATTGCCCCAGTTGCCCTGCGTGTCGATCAACAGGTCTTTTTGGCCGAGCTGCACCATGGCATCGCCGATGGAGGCGTCACCGTGCGGGTGGTACTTCATCGTATTGCCGACGACGTTGGCGACCTTGTTGTAACGGCCGTCCTCCAGCTCGTCCATGCTGTGCAGGATGCGGCGATGCACCGGTTTCAAGCCGTCATTGATGTGTGGGACGGCACGTTCAAGGATGACGTAGCTGGCGTAGTCGAGAAACCAGTCGCTGTAGAGCGTGTCCACCGGCTTATGCTCTACGGGGGCGGCGGAGGGCAGGATGGGGGAGAAGGCTTCTTCGGCGGATTTTTTGGAGGACTTTTTGGCCACGGCTGGAAGGGGAAAGGGGAGGGGGCGCGAGAATAGACAGTGCGTGGGGGAGTGCAAGAGCGCGAAGCAATGCGACGCGAACTATCAACCGCTGCCAATGGTTTGAAGCACGAAAGCGTATTTACAAACTCCTGCATTGAGACGGGGTTAGGCAGGCCGCTTGGTGGCAGTAATGATAAACCGCTCATCCGTGCATTGCATTAACGTCGCTTTACAGCGTGGGACATGTCATTCCGCAGTCTTCAGTTGCCTCAGTGCACTGTTGCTGGCCTCAGCCAACTTCGTACGGGCGGAGGTGAATCATCATGCGGAGGCGGATCAGTTGATCGCGGAGGCCGCGCGGCTTGCTCCTGCGGCGCAGGCGGTGGAGATGGGCTTTGGAGCCGTTTCGCCTGCGCAATATGCCACGATGGGGAACTGGAGTGCGATCATACCGTGGTCTCCTCACATTCCGGTGTCGGCGGCCTTGCTGCCGAACGGACGGCTGCTGACGTACGCATCGAATCAACGCACCACCTTTCCTGACGGGCCGCAGTTCACCTATGCGGCGGTGTGGGATCCGGCCACCGGCTTGTTCACGGAATTCAACAACGGCCGTCACGACATGTTCTGCGGCGGACTGGCGCTGCTACAGGACGGACGGCTGCTGGTGAACGGTGGCAATGGTATTCTCGGCACCAATGCACTGGCGAGCCTGTTCGACTGGCGTACGAATGCATGGACGGCGGCGCAGAGCATGCCGGATGGCCGTTGGTACAACACCAGCGTCGCACTGCCCAATGGTGAAGTATTTACCGCCAGTGGCAACGGCGGCGGCAGCGGCACCGGCACCACTGATCAATGGAACGCGAGTTCGGGGTGGCGGCGGATGAGCGGCGTCAACTGGCAGAGCGTGGTAAACGCGCCGATTCCGAATGCGAACGAGCCGAACTGGCATCCCTTCCTGCTGGTGGCTCCCGATGGTCGCCTCGCTCACTTCGGGCCGCACCACGCGCTGAACTGGATCAGTACCAGCGGCACCGGATCGCTCACCCCCGCCGGAGCCACACTGCCAGGCACGCATTATCCCAAGCAGGGCGCATGGGCGATGTATGATATCGGCAAAGTGCTCGTGGCAGGAGGCTTGCAGGCCATCGACAACGGTACGGTGGTGAACAAGGCCTTCACGGTCAATTTGAACGGCACCACACCGGTTGTGGCACCCACGGCTGCGATGGCGAACGCGCGTTCATTCTCGAACTCAGTCATACTGCCCAATGGCGAGGTCATGGTGGTCGGCGGTACGTTTGTCGGCGCGTTCGGCAGTGATGCGGGTACGATCTACACGCCGGAAATCTGGAATCCCACGACCGGGCAATGGCGTGCAGTGGCAGATGCGGCGGTGCCGCGCAATTACCATTCGCTCGCGATGCTGCTGCCGGATGGCCGCGTGTGGTCGGGCGGCGGTGGTCTGTATGGAGAAACCCCTGCTGATCATCGGGACGCGCAGATTTTCACGCCGCCGCAGTTGTTCAATGCGGATGGCAGTGCCGCAGCGCGTCCGCAGATCACCGCTGCGCCTGATCGTATCGGTCCGGGCACAGTTTTCACAGTGAACGCCTCGCCGGGCGTGCAGTACTTCAGTTTCATCCGCATGTCTTCGCTCACGCACTCGGTGAGCACCGATCTGCGGCATTTGCGCTTCACACATAGCGTCACCTCGCCAGGTGTGTATGCGTTGAACGCTCCTGCGAGCATCAATGTGCTCACGCCGGGCTATTGGATGATGTTTGGCGTGGATGCGAACGGCGTGTGGTCGGTGTCGCGCATTGTTCAGGTCACGAACGCCACGTTGCCGGTGGTGACGAACCCAGGACAGCAGGTCATCCAGCAAAACAGTGCGGCGTCGCTTCAAATCAACGCCAGCGCCAGCGGCGGCACGCTGAGTTATTCCGCCACCGGGTTGCCCGGCGGTCTCGCGATCAATGCCGCGAGCGGTTTGATCTCCGGCAACGTCACCGCCGTGCCTGGAACGTATCGCAGCACAGTGCTTGTTTCCGCCGCAGGCCAGGTGACCTCGGTATCCTTCGACTGGATCGTGGTTCTGGCGAATCTCGGCAGCGGCCAGATCATGCGCGAGTGGTGGACGCAGATCAGCGGCACCACCGTTGCCAGCCTCACGGGAAACAACGCCTATCCTGCGGATTCAGAGGGCCGTGATTTGCTGGGTTCGTTTGCAACGCCGCAGAACTGGGATGATGAAACAGGCCAGCGCGTGCGCGGTTTTTTGCATGCGCCGGTCACCGGGCAGTATCGGCTTTTTATCAGCAGCGATGATCAGTCGAGTTTGTTGCTGAGCACCGATGCCAATCCGCTCAATGCGGTTCAAATCGCCAGCCAGCAGGATTACACACCGCCGCAGACCTGGACGTGGTATCCGCAGCAAACATCCGCGTTGATCACACTCCAAGCCGGTGGCCGCTATTACATCGAGGCGATCGTGAAGGATGGTAATGGCGATGATCATCTCGACGTCGGCTGGCAGAAGCCGGGCGATACCGCGACCACAGTCATCGCTGGAACTTATTTGTCGCCGTATTTGCCGGTGCAGAATCCTGCCATCTTCTGGAGCTTCGAGGAGGCGGCCTGGAACGGAACGGCAGGCGAGGTGAAAGCGTCGGATCAAGGCATTTATCGCTATGGTGGTGCCGCCAGCAACGGTGCCAGCCCCACGGCGACGAGTCCGGCGCTGGCCGGCAATCCGGGCACGGGCCGCAACGCCGTGTTCAACGGCACTTCGCAAAGCGTGGTGGTGCCTTACAACGCGGCATTGAACCCAAGTGACGTCACCATCGCCACCTGGGTGCGCATGGATGGAGCCGTTGGTGCAGAGCGTTGCATTCTCGCCTCGCGCGAGACCGTCGGCGCCACCATCCGTGGCTATGGCCTGTGGATCAGCAGCGCTGGAAACTGGCAATGGCGCACCGGAGCCGCCACGGCTGCTCTTAACGGTCCTGCGGTGGCTGCGGGGCAATGGACGCACATTGCCGCCACGTTTCGTACGACCAATGCCACCACGCGCACCGGCATCCGCAGGCTGTTTGTGAATGGCATCCTGGCTGCCGAGGACAGCGGTGTTTATCTGATCAATGCGTCCAAGCCGCTGGTCTTCGGTGCGGCGGACAGTCCTGGCACGGCGTTCTTCGCAGGCGCGATCGATGAGGTCACGCTGCATCACGCACCGCTGTCGCAGGCCGACATCATCGTCCTGCGCGATCTGCGGCATGCCACAAGCCAGGGGCCGGCCAACCAGTCGCCGCAGATGACGAATCCAGGCAGTCGGAGCACGATCATCGGCGCGGTGGTGTCACTTCCGGTCATCGCCAGTGATCCTGAGAACAATCCACTGACGTTCAGCGCCACCGGATTGCCCACAGGGCTCACTATTTCGATCAATTCAGGCATCATCTCCGGTACCGTGACCACCGCGGGCACTTTCAATGCCACGGTGACCGTCAGCGACGGACTCAGTTCACCCGCGAGCGTGTCATTCGTCTGGACCGTGACGAACGGCCTCACACTCCAGTCGCTCGCGTCGGCTCCGAAACCTTCGGGTGCCGCGCAGACCTACACCGCGCAGGCAACGAACGCGGTCAACCCGCGTTTCAAATGGAGCTTTGGCGATGGCACACCGGAAACTGCGTGGTCGCCCAGCACGACCGTTTCACACACGTTTGCGAATCCGGGACGCTATCTGGTCACGCTGTCCGCCACCGATGACACGGGCATCACTGTCACCCAATCGTTCTATCAGGCGGTGCATGCCGCGTTGACGACACGCAAGCCCAACACCTCGTCCAGCATCGCGTTTCAAGATCTCGCCACCGGCAATGATCGCATCTGGTGCGTCAATCCTGACAACAACAGCGTCTCCGCCTTTGATGTCGTCACGAATGCTCGTCACACCGAACTCACGGTCGGCACTTCACCGCGCGCGCTGGCGTTTGCACCGGACGGCAGACTGTGGGTGACGAATCTGGAGAACGCCACGATCAGCATCATCAACACCACTTCTCCCAATGTCGCCGTGACGGTTTCTCTGCCGCGAGGATCACGTCCCTATGGCCTTGTTTTCGATCCGGCGGGCACGGCGGCATGGGTGGCGCTGGAAGGCACCGGGCGGGTGCTCAAACTGAATCCAAGCACAGGGGCGCAACTCGCGACCATTGATGCCGGCGGTCAGGTGCGGCATCTTTCCATCTCGGCCGATGGCGCGCGTGTTTATGCCTCACGTTTCATCACACCGCGTGTCACAGGTGAAAATACAGCGACACCCGTTTTGACCGGGGCAGGGGGGCAGGTGGTGGTCATCGGCACGGCGGCGCTTGCCGTGCAGCGTACGATCCTGCTGAATCCCAGCACGGCGATCGACAGCGAGACTTCCGCACGTGGTCTGCCGAATTATCTCGGCGCTGCCGTCATCTCGCCGGACGGTTTGTCCGCCTGGGTACCGTCCAAGCAGGACAACATCCAGCGCGGCATGCTGCGTGACGCGAAACCGCTCAATCACGAGGACACACTGCGAGCCATCGTCTCACGCCTTGATCTCACCGCGCAGGCCGAGCATCTCCCGTCACGCGTGGACATCGACAACGCGGGCATGCCTTCCGCCGCCGCCTACGATCCGTGGGGCATCTACGTCTTCACTGCGCTCGAAGCCAGTCGCGAGGTTGTGATTCTCGATGCCTGGACGCGGCAGGAAATCCTGCGCTTCCCCACCGGTCGTGCGCCGCAGGGGGTGACGCTTTCCCCGGATGGGAACACGCTTTACGTGCAGAACTTCATGGACCGCACGATCACCGTGCATGATGTGCGCAGCATTCTTCAAGGCGGTTCCGCCGCGCCGGTCACGCTCGCCACGCTGAACGCCATCACCACGGAAAAGCTCACCGCGCAGGTCTTGCAGGGCAAAAAACTGTTCTATGACGCCAAGGACACGCGTCTCGCGCAACAGGAATACCTGAGCTGCGCCACCTGCCACAACGACGGCGGTCACGATGGCCGCGTGTGGGACATCACCGGCTTCGGTGAAGGTTTGCGCAACACCATCACGCTCAAAGGCCATGCGAATCACGGCATGCTGCACTGGACCGGCAATTTCGACGAGGTGCATGACTTCGAAGGTCAGATCCGTGCGCTCGCAGGCGGTTCCGGTCTCATGACGGATGCCCAGTTCAACACCGGCACGCGCAACCAGCCGCTCGGCGATCCCAAAGCCGGTGTGAGCGCCGATCTCGATGCGCTCGCCGCGTATGTGAAGTCCCTGACCACGAATGGCAGCAGTCCCGGCCGCGCCAGTGACGGCAGCTTGACCGCGGACGCCGTGACGGGGCAGCAGATCTTCCGTGCGCAAAACTGCGCGTCCTGCCACAGCGGCGCAAACTTCACCAACAGCGCGCTGAATGTCTTCGCCAACGTCGGTACACTCAAATCTGCCAGCGGCACACGTCTTGGAGCACCTCTCACCGGCCTCGACGTGCCGACGCTGCGCGGCGTCTGGGCCACGGCCCCGTATTTGCATGATGGCTCCGCCGCTACGCTGGCAGAGGCCGTGCGTGCTCATCAGGGGGTGTTGCTGACCGATGCACAGATCTCTCAAGTCGTGTCCTTCCTCTCTCAGATTGACGACGCACCGGTGAGTGCTCCCGCGCCGTTGAACATCGTGATTGCCACGGCCAGCAGCACCGTCACCACCACCTTCCCGGTCACGGGGGCTCTGAGTGAGGCCGCCACCGGCTTCACCGTGTCAGATATCAGCGTCACCGGCGGCAGCATCAGCGGTTTCATCCTCTCCGGCACCACGTTCAGCTTCAATGTGACTCCCACCGCCTCGGTCCTGCGCATTGAGATCCTGGCGAATGTGATGACGGACTCCACCGGACTCGGCAACATGGCCTCCAACGTTCTCAACCTCATCAATGGCAGCAGCGATGTCACGAAACCGGTGCTCACTCTCGCCACCGCCAGCAGCAGCGTGAGTTCCGCCTTCACGGTGAGCGTCAACGCCAGCGAAACGGTCACGGGACTGACCGTCGGCGACTTCACTGTGACCAATGGCACGGCATCCAACGTCAGCGGCAGCGGTGCCGCCTACACCGTGATGATCACGCCGGCCGTCGCAGGCAGTGTCAGCGTTCTTCTGCCCGCTGGAACCGTGGCCGATGCGGCGAGCAACACGAACACGGCCTCCAACACGCTGGCCGTCACCTTCACTCCGGCACCGACGCCGCAGATCGTCAAAATTCAGGCCGAGGACTTCGATGAAGGCGGGGAAGGTGTCGCCTATCACGACACCGAGCCCGCGAACATCGGCCAGGAATCCTCCGGTCTCGTCTATCGCAATAGCGGAGTCGATATCGAGCCCTCGGAGGACACCGATGGCACGCCTTCCATCGGCTGGATCGTCGCCGGTGAATGGCTGCGCTACACCACCACCCTCGCTTCAGGCACCTATGATCTCAATGTCCGCATGGCCACCGTGTTCGCCGGTCCGTCCAAGATGCGTGTTTTGATCAATGGCACCCTTGTCACCACCATCGACGTCACCTCCACCGGCGGCTGGAGCGCCTGGAGTACCTTCAAGGTCTCCGGCATCAATGTGCCGTCTTCTGGCCCGGCCACCGTGCGTGTCGAGTTTCCGGACGGCTCCGTGAACTTCAACTGGATGGAGTTCGTCAACACCATCAGCACGCCGGACACCACCAGGCCGTCCGTGGCACTCAGCACATCCGCCACCAGCGTGAGCACACCGTTCACCGTGAACGCCGCTTTCAGCGAAACGGTGACCGGTGTCGCCTTAAATGATTTCACCGTCACCAACGGCACGGCCTCGGCCCTCACTGGCAGCGGCTCCGCCTACAGTGTCACCATCACACCTGCGGTAAACGGAGCTGTCACCGTTTCAATGCCCGCCGGGGCTGCGACCGACGTAGCGGGCAATACCAGCCTCGTCTCAAACTCTTTGAGCGTGAATTACACCGCGCCGGTGATTCCCGCGCCTGCGGTGGTGCTCAGCACGGTTTCCACCAGCGTCACCACGCCGTTCACGGTAAACACCACCTTTAGTCAGACCGTCACCGGCGTCGCATTGGCGGACTTCACGGTCACCAACGGCACCGCCTCGGCCCTCGGCGGCAGCGGCTCCGCCTACACCGTCGTCATCACACCCGTGTCCGCTGGCACCGTCACCGTGCGCCTGCCCGCAGGGGCCGCCGTGAACGGTACCGGGCAGGTCAGCACCATCTCGAACTTGCTCTCGGTCAACTACGCGCCCGCCGACACCTCATTGCCCACGGTGATGCTGACCACATCGACAACGAGCGTCACCACCGCCTTTGTCGTCACCGCCAGCTTCAGCGAAAGTGTCTCCGGCCTTCTGGCTTCCGAGTTCACCGTCACCAACGGCACCGTCACCGCCCTGTCCTCCGCAGGCGCGGTCTGGTCCGCCACCCTCACGCCCACCGTGGCGGGCAATGTCACCGTCAAGCTTCCCGTCAACATGGCGCAGGACGCCGCAGGCAACGGCAACACCGCCTCCAACACCCTGACCGTGAACTATGCGCCGCCTGTCACGACGAGCGGCCTCACCGCCGACTACTACACCGGCAAAAACTTCGGGCAGCTCGTGCTCAGCCGCGTGGATCCGAACATCGACTTCACCTGGAGCGCTACTCCGGCCGCCGGCGTGCCTGCGGACGGCTTCAGCGTGCGCTGGCAGGGCAGCATCGTCCCGACCAGCAGCGGCGTGTTCGATTTCGTCACCCGCAGCGACGACGGCGTGCGCCTCTGGCTCAATGGCGCCCTCGTCATCGACAACTGGACCGACCACGGCGAGACGTGGGACTACGCCACGCTCACCCTCACTGCCGGCGTGCCCGTGACGGTGAAGATGGAGTTTTATGAAAACACCGGCGGTGCGATGGCACGCCTGTTCTGGGACGGCCCCGGCGCGAACTTCGTCGCCATTCCGCAGACCGCGTTGCGTCCGCTTTCCGGCGGTGGCGGTTCGGGTTCGGTCGCGCCGCTTGCCAGCACCACCGCTTCCTCGACCAGCGATGCCGATGGCGTCGAGGATGCCCTCGAGCGCGCGCTCGGCACCTCCACCATCAGCGGCGTCAACTATCCAGGCGAAGGCTTGCAGCTCGTCACACGCAATCAAAACGCCATCGACGCCACCTTGCTGCGGCCCTCGGGTCAAAACGGAGTCACCTTCGTGCTCGAAAGCACGGATGACCTCGTCCGCTGGTCCTCGCTCGCGGTGGCGCCCGCCATCGTCAATCTAGGCAACGGCTGGGAGCGTCTCACCTGGTTCAATCTTCAGGTGCTGCCGGGGCAGAGCCTCGTGCGTGGCATCCTCCGCCTGCGCGTCACCCAAAACGGCGGTGCCACCGCCGTCACCGCGCCGCTGGCGTGGCAGCAGGTGCCCTTGCGTGCGGGCACGCAGAGCCTTGGGATCAATGTGATGAAAGCGGCGCTCTACACCGGCTCCGTCGCCAGTTCGGACAGCAGCAGTCTTGTCCTCCGTGAGCAGAGCGCCGTCGCGGCGGCGCTGGATCCTGCCCGCACCTATTACGTGGAGATCATCAGCGGTCCGCACGCCGGGCACCGGCTTGATTTGCGCGGCATCACCGCCGCCGCCTGCGACGTCGCCACCGATTCTCCCAACACCACCACCACGCTGGCCGAGGTCGATTGGGCCGCCGCCCGCGTCCAGGTGCGCCCGCATCTCACGCTCGGCACGGTGTTCATCCCGGCCTTGTTCAAGGCGGCCAACGTCGCCCTCAGCGCCGATCAGGTGCTCTTCCACACCTCCGCAGGCTATGTTACCTGCTGGTTGTATGGCGGCGGCGGTGAACCGCGCTGGGTCTTGAACGGCGATGCCACGCTCACCAGCGTGAATGACACGATCATTCCGCCCGGCACCGGCCTCATGCTGCAACTCGCCAGCACCGCGCCCGCCCCCCTGCTCATCACCGGCAGCGTGCGCACCACGCCCTTCGCCCGCGTGTTGCCAGGCGGTTACAGCCTCTTCGCCAATCCCTGGCCGCTCGATACCACGCCCGCGCGGGCCGGGCTGACCTCCGGCACCTTCGTCGCCAGCACCTCCTTCGCCACCGCCGACCAGCTCCAGCTTTGGAAAGGGGATGCCACCGCCGCCGCCACCGGCTACCTCGGCTACTGGCTCTTCCAGATGCCCGGCCAGCTCGGTCCGATCTGGGTTTCCACCAGCGCCGCCACGTTCAGTTCACAAAACAACGCCACCCTCCTCAAGTCCGGCCGCGCCACCTTCATCAAAGCGCAGACCAAGGCGAACCGTCCCGTCTGGATCATTCCGGCTCCGTGAGGGGGCAGGTCAAGCAGTCAAGAGGTCAAGGAGTCAGCAGGTCAAGGCGGTCAAGCGTCGGAACACGCGGCACATCGAAGCCACCATCCGAGAGAGGAGCGCGGGCGTTGCCTGCACTTCGTTTGCCCTTCGGGCAGCCTGACGGCTGGCTATCTTCGTTTCACTTCGGTTCTTGCCCGCTTCATTCATCAAGACTGCCCGCCGCATCGTCTCAAGGAAGGGGCGTTGCCCTCCATTACTCCACCTCTCCATTCCTCCGAGTCTCCCGGTTTGACTCGCTCGCGCCTCACGCTCGTCTCGGGCTGCGCCCAATGCTCCGCATTGTCTGTCTCGCTGCTTGCCATGCAGCTCGGCTCATCCGCCCTCACCTCGTCTCCCGCTCCAGCTTCGCCAGCGTGTCCTGCAGCGGCAGCATCAGTTGCATCAAGACCGTGCGCTGCGGCTCCGGCACCTCCAGCATCAGGTCCGTCACCGCCTTCGCCCTCGCATGCAGGTCTCGTACATGCCGCCAGCGGCTCTCCCACGCCTCCGGTGGTAGCTGCATCGCCTCGTGCAGCGTCTGCAGCGCCGCTCCCACACGGGTCACGCTCGCCTCGCGTTCGCGCTGTTGCAGTCCGTCCACCGCCAGCGCCCGCAGCTTGGCAGGCACCTCGCCATGCTTCCCGTCCACCGTGTCCTGCATCACCGTCTGCATCGCCGCCGTCCCCTGCGGGCTCGACAGCCAGCGCAGAAACGCCGCATCCTCCGGCTCCGGGCCAGGGGCGGCATCCGTCAGGTCAGTAATCATGGCGGTGCCAATAGTGAGGCATTGTTTTCCCGTAGGCAAGCCTCGCGTTTATCCCCCCCCCGGCCACTTCCGGCCTGCGTTGGCAATTCCGCGCGCCCTTGCTCTCAAAACGTGCTTTCCGCCACACCCGTGTCATGCTAAAACCCCGTTTCTGCAAGCCATGAGCGACTCCTCCGACTTCCTCTCCCAGCCCGCCGCGCGGCAGTTCCTCCAGAAGTGCGCCCACATGCGCGGCGTGCTCCAGCGCGGGCGCGGATTGATCCCGGCGCATGCCGAGTTCAAACCCAACTTCGATCTGCATGAGCAGCGGCTCGATGAGATCGAGCGTCTCTTCCGCGAGGCCAAACCGGAGAACGCCGCCCGCATCCAGGCGCTCAACGAGGAGTTCCTGCTCGACATGAATGCCGACATCGCCACCGTCGTCGGTGAAACGCAGGAGCGCATGGTCCGCTTCACCGACAACCTGGCCAAAAAGTTCGAAGAAAAGAAATTCGAGCTCCCCGCCGAAGTCCGCGACGGCCTCGAAGACATCCTCCAGCCCTACCACGACGGCCTGCGCGACAAGATGCTCGGCGAACTCCCCATCGAAACCCGCCGCGAACTCGAAGAAGCCAAACGCCGGCTCGACGAAGACGAGTGAAGCGGCTGCTTGGTCAGGGAGGCAGGGCGTGGGGTCCCCACGCGCCGCCGTTTGGGTGCCAGACGACGGCTTGGGGACAAGCCGCCCTACCGGGTGGGTACGTTTTTCACGACTCTGAAACCCATCCACTATCAACGACCCGCCATCAACCCTCCCGCTCCCGCATTTTCCTCTGG